>NZ_LTCZ01000304.1:0-1095 GCF_001583455.1 Rhodococcus sp. LB1
GTCGGTGCGGCCCAACGAGGGCAGGATCAGCGCGGTCCGCCCGGTCACCAGGTGGGAGCGGTTCAGTTTCGTCGACACCTGCACCGTCAGCGCGCACCCGCGCAGCGCGGCCTCGGTGGTCTCGGTGTCCGGGGTCGCCGAGACGAAGTTGCCGCCCATTCCGAGGAACACCGACGCCTTCCCGTCCCGCATCGCCCGAATCGAGTCGACCGCGTCCAGGCCGTGCTCCCGCGGTGACCGGATTCCGAATTCGGCGTCCAGCGCGGTCAGGAACGATTCGGGCATCTTCTCCCAGATGCCCATCGTCCGGTCGCCCTGCACGTTCGAGTGCCCGCGGACCGGGCACACCCCGGCCCCGGGTTTGCCGATCATCCCCTGCAACAGCAGCAGGTTCACCGCGTCCTGGATGGTCGCGACCCCGTGCGTCTGCTGGGTCAACCCCATCGCCCAGCAGATGATGGTCTTCTTCGAGGAGATCAACGCGTCCGCCGTCTGCTGGATCTGCGCGAGGGTCAGCCCGGTCGCCGCCGCCACCGTGCCCAGATCGACCTGCCGCAGATGCGCCGCGCACTCCTCGAAGCCTGCGGTGTGCCGGTCGATGAAGTCCCGGTCCAGCACCGTCCCGGGATTGCGGTCCTCCGCCTCGAGCAGCAACCGGCCCACACCCTGGAACAGGGCCTGGTCGCCGCCGATCCGGATCTGCAGGAACTCGTCCGCGATCTGCACACCGTCCCCGACCACACCGTGCACCTTCTGCGGATCCTTGAACCGCATCAACCCGGCCTCCGGCAGCGGGTTGATCGCGATCACCTTCGCCCCATTCGCTTTCGCCTTCTCCAGGGTCGAGAGCATCCGCGGGTGGTTGGTGCCCGGGTTCTGCCCGGCGATCAGGATCAGGTCGGCGTTCTCGAGGTCGGGAACCGACACCGACCCCTTCCCGATCCCGATCGTCTCCACCAACGCACTACCCGACGATTCGTGGCACATGTTCGAGCAGTCCGGGAGGTTGTTCGTCCCGAACGCCCGGATCATCAACTGGTACACGAACGCCGCTTCATTGCTGGTGCGCCCGGACGTGTAGAACACCGCCTCGTG
>NZ_LTCZ01000305.1:0-9149 GCF_001583455.1 Rhodococcus sp. LB1
ATTGCGGTCCACGCGCCGACAACCCCGAGAAGGTACCCGAATGTCACGAACAACCCAGTGGGTAGGGCAAGCGCAAGGGCCATTCCATCGCGCCAGGTCAGGGTCTTGGCGAGTCGATGATGGTCGACGCTGTCGTTCATCGTTGTGCTCCTTCATGTTTGGTCACTGCATTCTCGAGACTGGCAACGGTGCACTGACCCGACAGGAGCCCGGATGGCTGAGGGTCCCCATGTTCATCGCATTGGTGCTCACTCTCCAGCGAATGTGCCGCTGTGGCGACGGGCCGCGACATACAAGACAACGCTGATGACCGACAGAACAGCGGTGTAGACAGGGAAGGTCCACAACAAGTTACGGCTCTGCAGCCAGACGATCAGATAGGACGCGGTGCCACCGAAGGCTGCGACGGCGACGCCGTAGCCCAGCCCGGTGCCGGTCGCCCGGCAGTACTTGGGCATCAGCGACGTGGACACGACGTTGTAGAGCGTCATGTTCGCCGCCAGCAGTACTCCACCGAGCAGCAGGACCACCGTGAAGGTGCGCAAGCCATGGCCGGCGTACCACAGCATCAGGAAGATCCCGGGGACGACCGCGAGGCGGGTGGCAACGAATGCCCGGGACAGGCGTACCCGGTCGGCGATCCGGCCCGTGATGATCGACCCGACCAGCATGATCACGCCGAGGATGCTGGTGATGGCGAAGATCGTGGTCGGGTTCTCGCCGTAGGTGCCGCGGGCCAGACTGGGCAAACCGACGTTCCACGCGTAGTTGTAGGCCTGCGCGGCGCCGACGACGAAGATGATCGCGGCCAAGCCCAGCCAATGTCGTCGGACGCCCTCCCACGTGCCCGACGTGCGTTCGGTCTTCTCCTCCTCCGACAGCGTCTCGGGGAGAGCGCGCCGCAGGTAGAGCACGAAGAAGCTCATCGCGGCGCCGGCCAGCATCGGGACCCGCCAGCCCCACGTCGACATGGCGTCGCCGCCGATGATGTAGCTGGTCGCGAAGCTGACCAGCGAGGCGAGCAGGATGCCGAAGTTCTGGAAGAAGCTGATGTAGCCGGCCGCCCTACCCTCGTGTCCAGCCGGCATCAGTTCCACGGCGTACGCCGTGGACAGTGGCGCCTCGATGCCGGTGGACAGGCCCTGTAGCAGCCGGCATGCCAGCAGCAGGATCCCGGCCCAGACGCCGATCGAGTGGTAGGACGGCAGTAGCGCAATGCTCGAGGTGGTGGCCGCCATGATGCCGACCGACCAAAGCATCACCCGGCGCCGGCCGATGCGGTCGGCGACGTTGCCGAGCAGGACTCCGCCCAACGGCCGGACGCAGAACCCGACCGCGAATACGGCCAGTGCGTCGAGCGTGGACGATACCGGGTCCTGCGACGGGAAGAACTGCGGCCCGATGAACGCGGCGAGGAGGCCGAAGATCATCCAGTCGTACCACTCGAGGGTGTTGCCCAGACCGAGGCCGAGCATCGCCCTGCGGGTGGCCGGCGGGGAGGCTTTTCCGCGTGGCGGTGCCTCCACGGAGTTCGCCGTGGGGTCCGGGGTGTCGGTCATGACGAACTCTCCGGGGATGTAGGGGGACCCGTTTCTGGGTGCACGCGGTGGTTCCCTGGGCGCGGAGTTCCCGGCGGGGATGGGCAATCCCCCTCGTGGAGACGTGAGTTGCTTGCGGTCGGTTCCGGCCGGTGGGCGTGATTGTGGATGCGAGGACGACGTGTTGTTAGATCAGAGTGACTGCGCACCGTCGACGACCAAGGTCACACCTCGCATGAACTCCGCAGCCGGTGAGGCCAGGAAGCCGACCGCCTGCGCGATGTCGTTCGGCATCGCCAGCCTGCCTGCAGGGATGCCGGACCGATAGGACTTCAGGTCGCCGACGACCTGCCGGTCCTTCGGGACACCGAGTTCCTCCCACTGACGACGCTGCATCTCGGTGTCGCAGGATCCCGGAGCAACAGCGTTGACACGGATTCCCTCTGTCGAGAGCTCGAGTGCGAGGCATTCGACCATCATTTTGGTGGCGGCCTTGGTAGCGCAGTAGGCGCCGAGGTCCAGGCGGGGCTTGTGCGCGCAGTTGGAGGTGATCGCGATCAGCGACCCACCCCCGTTCGCACGCATATGGGAGATGTGCGGGCGGAAGGTGTTGAGCACCCCCAAGGTGTTGATCTGAAAGTGGCTCACGAGGTTGTCCACGGGGTCACTCGCCAAGCGACCGGATACGCACCTTCCGGCGTTGGCGACCACCGTATTGGGCGGCCCTCCCAGCGCATCTGTCAGGGCCAGAGCTGCGTTCTCCATGGCAACGGAATCGCTCACGTCGCACTCGGCGAAAGCTACCCGGCCCTTCAGCCGGGCATTGGGCTCCTGCCGGTCGATTACGGCGACAGCAGCTCCATCTGACAGGAGTCTCTCGACGATGGCCTCGCCGATGCCTTGGCTGCCCCCGGTGACGATGCATCGCATCGGGTTACTAGTCATCACTGTGTTCCTTCCAAGCTTGGATGTATGCGTCGTGCACGGCGGCGGCCAAGTCGCCCGGCTGTGCCGCATCGCCGATCTTGATGGTGCGAGCTCCCGGAATTCGGGTCGGCTCCCTCCTCCGGGGGTTGCGCAGGTCGTAGAGCAATATGTGGTGGAGCCGGTCGCTTTTCATCAGCCGCTTCGGCAGGGGTACGCGGGACAGGACTCGGATGAGGATGCGGACGAGGGGGCCGAGGTTGCCCACGTACGTGGCGCCCCTGGCGTCAGCGACGACGTCGACGTCGGTACGCCATTCGGGCGGCGGTTCCAGCTCTCCCGCCGGCGAGATGCGAACGCCGGCCTCGACGGCCTCCTTCCACAGTCCGTCGAAGTAGCGGTGCATCCGCTGTCGATCCGGCCGGTAGCCGTTGAAGGTGGGTGCTGCCGCCGCCTTCCAGGTGCGGTCCCGTGCGATGACGTACACCTCGTGTCCCGCTCGTGCCGATTCCACTGCGTAGGTCAGGCCGGCCGGCCCGGCACCGAACACGAGTCGACGCTGCGCAGCGGTTCCAGCGGCAGGCCGGTCGGTGGTCGTGACGGTGGGGTTCACCGCGCAGGCAAGCTGTTTACCGGATCGCATGGTCCGCACACAGTGATTGCACGCCAAGCACTCTCGCACCTGCTGCTGTTGCTGCGTCTTGCGCGCCCAGTGGGGATCGGCGATCTGGCCGCGCCCCACCGCGACGAAGTCCGCCCACCCCTGTGCGAGAGCGTCCTCGGCCACAGCCGGGGCGTTCACCCGCCCGACCGCGATGACGGGCAGGCGCGTGCGTGCCTTGACCACCCGGGCCGCGTCGAGGAATACGCCGTCCTCGTACGGCATCGGCGGAATCATGATCTCGGGGTCGACGGACTTGTAGTGCCCCCCGGTCACCGAGATCGCGGAGACTCCGGCGTCCTCCAGGTAGGGAAGGAACGCGAGCGAGTCGTCCAAGGTTTGCCCGGCGGAGTAGAAGTCCTGACCGCTGAGGCGATAGCTCAGGGGAATTCCGACAGCTTCAACGATGCGGCGCACCAATGACGCGAGGAAATCGTACCGGGCCGCGAAGTCCGGCAGCACCCGATTCTCGTCGGCGCTGATCAGCTGCGCCAGAAGGTACCCATGGGCACCGTGAAGCTCGATCACGTCGAACCCCGCCTCCTCGGCCCGTCTGGCCGCGTCGACGTGATCCACCACGAGCTGCTCCAGAGAGTCCTCGTCGAAGAGCTCGGGAAAGTTCACGAAGCGTGCCGTCTCGAACACCGGGATCGGCCCCGCTGTCGCGGCCAGGGGGCGCCCGCCGAGTTCCGTCGGGAGCGCCCGCGCTCCGCCGTGACCAAGTTGGATGCCCGCCCGAGCCCCCTGCTCGTGGATGGCTGCGACGAGGGAGCGCAACCCGGGTATGTACTCGTCCGAGTCGATGCCCAGCTCTCGCCCTCGGTGCCGACCACGACGCTGCGGCGAGGCCATCTCCACGATCACAAGACCGCAGCCACCCCTGGCCCGCTCCTGGTAGTAGCTCACGAGCTCCGGCGTGATCTCTCCGGAGGGGGTGGCCAGCCGAGTGGTCATGCTGGGCAACACGACCCGGTTACGAATCTCGACGCCGCCGATTGTGCTCGGACTGAAGAGGTGGACGTAGGACATACGCGTTACACGAGCCCGGCACTGATGCAGGCGGCCTCGAGAGTGTCGAGCTCAGCGTCGTCGACCTCCACCAATGGGCGCCGCACATACGTGGCGTCGCGCGGGATTCGACCCAGGATGCCCAGGGCCGCCTTCATTCGATTGTGCTGGTCGAAGAAGGGATCGGCGTAGCAGGCAACGGCGAGGGGGTAGATGCGATCCCAGGCCTTCCTCGCCCCATTCAGGTCCCCGTCCTGCATTGCGGCAAGGAGTTCACTCTGCAGGTCCGCGACGATACTGCCGTGACCGCTCAGCACGCCGTCGCTGCCCACCAGAAGGGATGCAAAGAGAGCGCGGCTGAAGCTGCTCAGGACCGAGACGTGGGGAGCATCGGCCTTGATCGCTCGCCACGTGTCCTCGTACTCGACGATGTCGTAGGACCACTCCTTGATGGCCGCCACGGTCGGGATGGTCTGGCAGATTTCCAGCGTGGTCTCGAGCGGCAGCGTGAGAGGGTTGCCGACCGGATACTTGAAGATGATCAGGGGCACGTCCACGGCCTCAGCGACCGCTTCGTAGTGGGAGCGCTGGGATTCCGAGCGCCGCTGCGACCCTCCGGCAAAGACACCCGAGGGGAACACCAAGAGCGCCTTCGCTCCGGACTCGACCGAACGTCGCGCCTCGGCAGCGGCCCGGGCGCTGCCGTCGTCGTAGACGCCGGCAACCACACCAATGGATTCCGGAACCACCGAGACGGCGTGCTCGATCATGCGCTGCCGTTCCTCGGTGGTCAGGGTCGCGACCTCCGAGGCGTGGGCAGTGGTGGTGATCCACTCGACTCCTGGTATTGCCGCAAGCCACCGGAGGTGAGTGGTGAGTGCATCCCAGTGAATCGCTCCGCCCCTCGACATTGGAGTGAGGTGGGCTGGAATGAGACCCCGAACCGATGAGACTGCGTCGCTCTGGACCATGATGTCCCCTTTCTGATGCGGTGAGAAGGACGGTAGGAACGAGTGCGCTCGACGGACAAGGGACAGTCCTGCAAGGCGATATGCATTCGTGCAGAGATCGCAGATCAGATAGGTTCCGGGCCAGTGCGTCCGGCCGGGCCGGCGCACGGTCCGAGGCAGAATGGTTGCCCGGATTTGTGGAGGAGGAACTGCGATCAGGCAGCCTCCGTCGTGTTCTCGGAGGTCGAGCGCGGCGAGTCCGCCTCGCTCGAAGCTGGCGTCGGCGCGAACTATCGCCTTGTGCCACTTCGCACGTAGGCGTCGTTCAACCGTGGCGCCAGCACACTCCCTTGCCCTCCACATTCCAGATGTGCCCGCGGGCCGCTCTTCTCCCCCGCATGCGCAGAATTCTCCAGCACTGAATAGAGCACTCGTGATCCTGTGGAGCCGGCACCGACGACATGACCCCATCCGGGGTCACGTTCGGAATACCGACGCCGGCCCAACGACCTCCTCACGCAGTAGGCCTCGACCTGGACGCGAGTGTGGCCGTGCACAGAATGTTCGCCTCGAACTGTGCGCGTGCATATGTTGGCGCGTCTGATTAGTGATTAAGTTCATTGTCACTTGATCCAACCGAGCGGATCACCTTCACCCATCGACAGTCAGCCGGTGCTGCCCACCCCGCATCGGACGAGGCAAAGTGCGACCGACGATGCCCCTGAATGACAGATACCTCCCGACAATGGAGACGACGACATGACGACTGCCCCACCGCCCGCACCCCTCGATTTGGACACCTCGATTGCCCACGTCGACCTCTCGAATCGGACCTTCAAGCAGTTGATCGACGGGAAACTAGTCGAAGGGGCATCGAGCCAGCCGGTCCTCGATCCGGCAACCGGTGAGCCCATCGCGACGGCGCCGGTCGCTGATGAGAAGCAGGCCGACGAGGCATACCGGTCGGCGGCACGTGCCTTCGGGGACTGGCAGAACACCACCGTGGAAGAGCGATCACGGTTACTGCACCAGCTTGCGCTCCGCATCGAGGAGCGGCGGGCGGAGATCTCGAGGATTATCACCTTGGAAACCGGCAAGCCGACCGCCTCTGCCGACGGTGACGTCGACTCGGCCCTCGTGTGGATGCGCCACATCGCCGACTTGCGCCTCGACCCCGAGGTGGTGCGTGACGACGAGGAGTCACGGATCGAGATCCACCGCAAACCCATCGGCGTGGTGCTCGGGATCATCCCGTGGAACTTCCCCTTCTTCCAGACCATCTACAAGGTGGCGCCGGCGTTGCTCGCGGGCAACACGATCGTGATCAAACCGGCACCGACCACGCCACTCAACGCGATGTTGATCGGTGAGCTGCTCCAGGACTTGGTGCCGGCCGGAGTGGTCAACGTGGTGGGCGACGGCGGCGATCTGGGCCCCTACCTGACCGCCCACATAGAGGTCGACAAGATCTCCTTCACCGGTTCCAGCGCCGCGGGTCGCAAGGTGATGGCCAGCAGCGCCGAGACCCTCAAACGAGTCGTCCTGGAGTTGGGCGGAAACGACGGAGCGGTCGTGCTCGACGACGCGGACGTACCGAAGGTCGCCAAGGAAATCTTCCAGTGGGCGTTCTGGAACTCCGGTCAGGTCTGCATCAACATCAAGCGGATCTTTGTGCACGCTTCGCAATACGACGAGTTCTGCGATGAATTCGCTCGGTTGGCCATTGACGCCAAGGTCGGCCACGGGCTCGACCCGGACACCGAATACGGGCCGGTTCAGAACGCCAAGCAAATGGAAGCCGCCAAGACAGCGCTCGCCCTCGCGGCGCGTGATGGGAACGTCATCGCCGGTGGGGACGTGTTCGACGCCCCCGGCTACTTCGTGCAGCTCACTGTAGTCCGCGACATCGACGAGACCAGTCCGCTCGTCGCCGAGGAGACCTTCGCTCCGGTCCGCGCCATCTTGAAGTACGACGACCTCGACGAGGTGATCGAGCGAGTCAACGGGACCGAATACGGCTTGGGCAATTCGGTGTGGGGTACCGACGTAGAACGCGCCACCGCTGTCGCTCAGCGCCTCGAGAGTGGAACCGTCTGGGTGAACACGCATTGCGCGGTATTGCCCGACATTCCCTTCGGCGGACGCAAGCAATCGGGCATCGGCGTCGAGTTCGGCATGGAGGGGCTCTTGGAGTTCACCGACACGAGCGTCATTCACATCGTCAAGAAAAGCGACTGAAGCTTTCATGGAAAGAAGGAGTGCGTATTCGACGGCCGCGTGACCGCGCAGATAACTGGAGGACGGTGGCTCCCCAACCAGGGGACGTCACTTCGGTCCGAAGAGGACCAAGTCGGTTTGTCACCGACGAAATTCATTGTGATTAGTGGATGAGGACATGGGAAACAATCAGTCGTGTGATGTTGTGATCATTGGAGCCGGCTTCGCCGGCATTACCGCTTCTCGGGAACTCAGTCGCCGGGGGTACGACGTGGTGGTACTGGAAGGCAGGGATCGCATTGGCGGCAGAACCTGGTACAAGGACGACGCTCTGCCGGGCCACTCACTGGAGCTGGGAGGCACGTGGGTCCATTGGTTCCAGCCACATGCGTTCGCGGAAATCTCGCGCTACAACCTCGAGCTCGTCGAAACCATCGGAGTGTCCGCGCCCGAGATCGCGGCCACCGTGACCGGAGGCCAGCGAAAAAGCGTTCCCTACGAGGAGGCCGCGTCGGCTATCGAGTCCCTCATGGAGATGGTCGTTCAGGACGCTCGCGAGGTTCTCGAGCGACCTTTCGAGCCCTTCTACCGAAAGGACGCGTTAGAGGTGATCGACAAGCTGTCGATCCAAGATCGGATCGACGGACTCGACCTGACTCCAGAAGAGAAAGACCTTGCCAATGGCTTGTGGACAGCCATGGGCTCGGCTCCCTGCGGAGACGTTGGTCTGGTTGCCGCGCTGCGTTGGTATGCGCTCAGCGGCTTCGATATCAATGCAGTCTTCGATACGGTCGGGCGCTACAAACTCGCGAACGGAACGCGCTCTCTGATCCAGGCCATCGCGGACGACTCCACAGCCGAAATTCGGCTGAGCACTCCGGTTGCCGCGGTGGAACAATCGGATGAAGGTGTGGTCGTGACCACTCGACAAGGGGATACCTTGCGGGCTGAGTACGTGGTCGTCGCGGCACCATTGAATACCTTCGGCGCCATTGATTTCAGCCCTGCACTATCCGCCGCGAAACAAGCGGGGATCTCCGAGGGCCAGCCCGGCCGTGGTGCGAAAGCGTGGGTGCACGTTCGAGGCGACTTGCCCAAGCCGTTCTTCGCTGTTGCCCCGGAGAACCACTTGATCAACTATGTCGTTACAGACAAGGTCCTCGATGACGGTCAGTTGCTTATCGCATTCGGCCCCGAGGGGGCTGATTTGAACGCTAGTGACGTCGACCAAGTCAGTGCGGAACTCCACAAGCTATTTGGGGATCTGGAAGTCGTCGCCACCACTGGACACGACTGGGCGAGTGACGAGTTTTCGCGCGGCACGTGGTGCATGTTCAGACCGGGCCAGACAACGAGGTTGCTCGCGGAGCTGCAAAAGCCCGAAGGCAGGGTCTTCTTCGCTGGTTCCGATCTCGCCAACGGATGGAACGGGTTTATCGATGGCGCAATCGAATCCGGAATCCGGGCTGATCGAGAGATTCACGCGCGGATCTCTGAGAATCCTAGCTGAGCCCTGTCGCAGTGTGTACTCCTTCGGCGCGACTCGGATGCACGCGCAGTCAGGGGTGAAGGCCTAGCCATGCAGGGCCGGGACGCTAGCGGCGGCCTGGCGTCCCGGGCCTGCTGTCCACACAGATCACCAGATGGTGCCGATCCAGACGATCGCGTCGACCTGGCAACCGGGGGGACAATAAACGAAGGACGAGACATGACCGAAAACAGCATCGACCATCGAAGACTCGCCAAGAAGCTCACCTGGCGCGATGGCATGGCCATGGCGCTGACCCTGCCAGTTGGGTTGTTCGTGACATTCGGGTACCTTCTCGGCGTAGTCGGCGCGTGGACCGCAAT
>NZ_LTCZ01000306.1:0-7218 GCF_001583455.1 Rhodococcus sp. LB1
CGGGTCGGCGTCGACGCCGAGAGCCTCCAGTTCGCTGATCGCCCGGCGGGTGATCCCCATCGCCATGCACCCGTTGATCCACGACCCGAACAGCTGGCTCTTCGCGAAGTCCTCGGCGGAGACGACGGCACTCACCAGATCACGTGGCACGGCGAGCCCGTCGAATGTCAACCGGACCGTGTTGGACCCGCGGGCCGCGATCAGCGGGAGTTCCTCGGCGGTGAGTCCCCGAAGCGGTTGTGCGGGAATGATGACGTGCACGATGGAGTCGTCGAATTCGTCGCGCGCCGACACCTGGAGCAGATCGACGATGCCCCAGCCGGTGACGAACGGCGACACCCCGTCGAGCACGTAGCCGTCGTCGACGCTGCGTGCCCACAGAGTGGGCGGGACGGGAATCGCTCCGGCCAGGGCGACACCGGCCCGCACGGTGCCGTCGATGAGCCCGTCGAGGTAGCGACCCTGCAGGGCCGTGTTCGGCGAATCGGCGAGACCGGCGACGACGCCGTGATGCTGCATCCACGTGAATGCCGTCGCGAGGCAGCCGCCGCACAACGTCTCGATCACGTCGACCAGCACCGACGGCGACACACCTTCGTCGCCCGGTGCCGCGAGTCCGTAGAAGCCGTCGGCGGCGAGAGTCTCGAAGTGACTGTCGGGAATCTCGCCGTCGGCATCGACGCTGTCGGCCACCGGGAACAACACGTTCTCGGCAATTTCACGCGCCATCTCGGTCCAGTTGCTCACGCCCCGAGAGTAGCGGGTCGACGCCGCCGATCAGGTGAACTCCACCCCCTGCGCGAGGGGGAGTCGATCGGAGTAGTTGACGGTGTTCGTCGCGCGGCGCATGTAGGCCTTCCATGCGTCGGATCCGGACTCGCGTCCGCCGCCCGTCTCCTTCTCGCCGCCGAACGCCCCGCCGATCTCCGCACCAGACGTGCCGATGTTGACGTTCGCGATGCCGCAGTCGGAACCGTCTGCCGCGAGGAACCTCTCGGCCTCACGCTGATCGGTGGTGAAGATCGACGACGAGAGCCCTTGGGGCACTTCGTTGTGCAACGCGATCGCCTGGTCGAAGTCGTCGTAGGTGAGGACGTAGAGGATCGGCGCGAACGTCTCCTCCTGCACCACCGATGTCTGCGCGGGCATCCGGACGAGGGCGGGCGAGACGTAGTAGGCGGAGTCGCTGCCACCGCTGCGTTCGCCGCCGCAGACGACGGTCCCGCCGTCGGCGCGGGCCTTGTCCAACGCGGTCTGCATGGCCTCGAACGCGGAGCGGTTCACCAACGGTCCGACGAGGACGCCGTCGTCGAACGGGTTCCCGACCTTCAACTGGCCGTACGCCGAAGAGATGCGCTGCACCAGCTCGTCGGCGACGGAGGAGTGCACGATCAGCCGCCGCAGGGACGTGCAGCGCTGGCCCGCGGTGCCCGCGGCGGAGAAGACGATTCCCCGCACGGCCAGATCGAGATCGGCGGACGGAGCCACCACCGCTGCGTTGTTGCCGCCCAGCTCGAGTAGGCATTTGCCGAAGCGCGCGGCGACACGCGGACCCACGGCGCGACCCATCCGCACCGACCCGGTGGCGCTGACCAGCGCCACGCGTGCGTCGTCGACGAGACGCTCGCCGACGTCCCCCTCGCCCTGGACCAGGGCGTGGATCCCGGCGGGTGCACCGACGTCACGGGCAGCGCGCGCCAGCAGCGCATCACAGGCGATCGCGGTGAGCGGAGTCCGGTCCGACGGCTTCCACACCACCGTGTCGCCGCAGACCAGCGCGACGGCGGTATTCCACGACCACACCGCCACGGGGAAATTGAACGCCGAGATCACCCCGACGACTCCCAGCGGATGCCACGTCTCCATCAGCCGGTGTCCCGGACGTTCCGAGGCCATCGTCCTGCCGTACAACTGGCGTGACAGACCGACCGCGAATTCGCAGATGTCGATCATCTCCTGCACTTCGCCCTGCGCCTCGGACGGAATCTTGCCCGCCTCGAGGGTGACCAGTTCCGCCAGGTCCGTCTTGTGCTCCGTCAGAAGCTGACCCAGGCGGCGAACCACCGCGCCGCGCTGGGGGGCGGGGACGGTACGCCACTCGAGGAAGGCGTCGTGCGCTGCGGTGATCGCCCGGTCCACGTCGTCAGCGCTGCTCGCGGTCACCGTGCGCAGTTCGGTCCCGGTGATCGGGGTCCGCGCGACGAGCGGTCCACCGGCGTCGGTGATCTCGGCGCCGCACCGGATCAGTGCCTCCTCGGCGCGTCGGCGCAACTCCTCAGGGGCGGGAAGGTTCACGATGCTGTCCTCTCTCGGGTTCGATCCTGCTGCTGTCGGTAGAGCGTGAACGGGTCGTGCACGGGCCGGCCGAGTGTCTCGGCGAGCCACGGTAGGTGGTCGGGGCCGGAGTCCACCGCCACCGGGAGGTAGTCCTCGTAGAGAATGGGCTCCGCGACATGTTCCTCGCCGGACAGCCGATGGTTGAAGTACGCCAGCCCGCTCGCCTCGAGTTGGGCTTCCGTTCGCGGGAACTCGCGGTCCCAGCGGGCGGAGTCGGCGTCCGCCAGACGGTCGTACAGTTCCCGTCCGTCCGGTGTCAGTGCGATGCCGCGTGACTCCGCCACGACGACTCCGCCTGGTTCGCCGACGGCGCGGAACGACGCCTTCCGCAGAAGTACGTCCGGGCCGCTCCACGCGGGCGGTCCCTGGATGCGGTCGATCATCGTGAGGCCGCGGCGCGCCGACTGCAGGCGCAGGTCGTCGAGGTCGAAGACCCGCGGCGCCAGATGGACGATGCGGACGTTAGTGCGCCCACCGATGTCGGCGGCGACGGGGGAGATACGTTCGAGTTCGGCGTGCCAGGACCGGTCGGCCGCAGTGTCCGACGATGCGAAGGCCGTGGCCGCCAGTGCGACGAACCGCTCCGCCGTCGGCGCCGTCAGCCCGCCTTCCTCGGTCGCGAGCGTGGCCAGGTGCAACACCTCCGTGGGAAAAACCGTGCGTGCGGCGAGAACGTTCTCGAGGCGGCGCTGCCGGTCGCAGTCGAAGAACCGGCGATCGGCGGTGGTGAGCATCGACGTGAACATCCCGAACGGGTTGCGGCCCAGTTCGATCGGATCGACGGGACGAAACGCCGTCGAGACGACGGGCTCGGGTGCGGGTGCGTCGCGCAGGTCGTAGCAGCCGACAGGGTGCATTCCGAAGCCCGCGAACAGGATGGCCGCCTGGCGCAGCTCCGTGGGTCCACCGAGCCGGATCGCGCCGCGGCGTTCGGATGTGATCCGGGCGAGGCCGCCACGGCGTTCGGCGTCGGCCGGGTTTCGCGCCGCGAAGTCCGCGTTGACCGCACCGGCCACGTCGACCAGCGTGTCGTAGGCGGGCACCTCCCGGCCGTACATCGCGGCCAGCATCCGGGCAAAGCGGGCGCGGAGCTCCCACGTTTCAACCATGATGCACCTCCGCTGGGCTAGCCTGCGCTGGTGGTGGAATCTTTTCGTAGCGACGCACCCCATACTCCTCTCGACGACATCGATCGGGTACTGATGCAGGAGTTGGTGGCCGACGGCCGGGCGACTCTGGCGACACTCGCCGAGAAGGCGGGGCTGTCGATCTCCGCCGTGCAGTCCAGGGTGCGCAGGCTCGAGGCCCGCAAAGTGATCCGCGGGTACACCGCGAAGGTCGATCCGGATGCGCTCGGGCACGGTCTGTCCGCATTCGTCGCGATCACCCCTCTCGATCCGTCGCAGCCCGACGATGCACCCGCCCGGTTGCGGAACCTCCCCGCGATCGAAGCGTGCCACTCGGTCGCGGGGGAGGAGAGCTACGTGCTGCTGGTGCGCGTCGCTTCCCCACGGGAGCTGGAACACCTGCTGCAGGAGATCCGTGCCACCGCCAACGTACACACGCGCAGCACCATCATCTTGCAAACATTTTACGACAGGTGAGCCCTGTTCCGGATATGTTGCCGAATTGTCGCCGTTTCACAGGAATTTTGACGTAATCTCTCGGTATGAGCACAGCGATTCGATTTACCGGAGATGGGGGCGAGCTGCCGGCGAGCCAGGTGCACGACGTGCTGCGCGAGCGCATTCTGGTCGACGGTTTCGACCTGGTGCTCGACCTGGAACGCTCACGCGGTACGCATCTCGTCGACCAGCGCGATGGCACCGACTACCTGGACATGTTCGGATTCTTCGCCTCGTCGGCGCTGGGGATGAACCACCCGGAACTGGCGGACGACGACGCCTTTCGCCGGGAACTGGCGGCGGCGGCGATCAACAAGCCGAGCAACTCCGACATCTACACCGTCCCGATGGCACGGTTCGTCGAGACGTTCGCCCGGGTGCTGGGGGATCCCGCACTGCCGCATCTCTTCTTCATCGACGGTGGCGCACTCGCCGTAGAGAACGCTCTGAAGGTGGCATTCGACTGGAAGAGCAGGCTCAATGAGAGCCGTGGCCTCGACCCCGCGCTCGGCACGAAGGTGCTGCATCTGACCGAGGCGTTCCACGGGCGCAGTGGATACACCATGTCGCTCACCAACACCGAGCCCGGCAAGGTGGCTCGGTACCCCAAGTTCGACTGGCCGCGCATCGACTCCCCGTACCTCGCGGACGGGCGGGACGTCGTCGAAGCCGAGCGCCACGCGCTGGACCAGGCACGGCGCGCGTTCGCCGAGAACCCCTCGGATGTGGCGTGTTTCATCGCCGAGCCGATCCAAGGAGAGGGGGGAGACCACCACTTCCGCCCGGAATTCTTCCAGGCGATGGAGGTGCTCTGCCGGGAGAACGACGCCCTCTTCATTTTCGACGAGGTGCAGACCGGGTGCGGTCTCACCGGCACGGCCTGGGCGTACCAGCAATTGGGAGTGCACCCGGACGTCGTCGCGTTCGGCAAGAAGACTCAGGTCTGCGGCATCATGGCCGGCGGCCGGGTGGACGACATCCCCGACAACGTGTTCGCCGTCAGCTCGCGGATCAACTCCACCTGGGGTGGCAACCTCACCGACATGGTGCGGTCCCGCAGGATCCTCGAGATCGTCGAGGAGGACAGGCTCGTCGACCGAGCACGGATGACCGGGGCGCATCTCCTCGAACGACTGCGGGAACTCGCACGCGCGAATCCCGAGGTGACCGAGCCGCGGGGACGCGGCCTCATGTGCGCGATCACGCTCCCCACGCCGCAGCGACGGGACCGCGTCGTCGCCGACCTGAGGGACCGGGAGCGGGTGCTGATCCTGCCGACCGGCAAGCGCGGGATCAGGTTCCGCCCACCCCTGACGGTGACGACCGCGGAACTCGACGCCGCCGTGGATGCACTGGCCCGAGTGCTGGGCGGTACCGTCGACGCATGACGCCGATACCGCTCACGTCCGTGCCCAATCTGCGAGACGTCGGTGGCTACCGAACCCGGGACGGCGCGAAAGTGCGCACCGGCGTGTATTTCCGTTCGACCGATCTCAGCCGCGTCGCGGACACGGACATGCCGCTGCTCGACGGCCTCGGGATCCGGACGGTGTACGACCTGCGCACCGCGGACGAGCGTGACGCGGCACCCGACAAACTCCCGGACGGGGCTCGCGCGGTCGTGTTGGACGTGCTCGCCGACAAGGGGATCCGGTCCATCCCCGCGCAGATGCTCCAGGTGATCGCCGATCCGATGATCGCGGAACGGGAGCTCGGCGGCGGACGCGCGATCGAATACTTCGAGGGCAGCTACCGCGACTTCGTCGTGATGCCGAGCGCGGTGTCGTCGTACCGGGAGTTGTTCGGCGACCTGGCCTCGAACGGCAACACGCCTGCCCTCGTGCACTGCACCACCGGCAAGGACCGGACGGGTTGGGCCACGGCGGCGCTGCTGCTTCTCCTCGGCGTCAGTGAGGACGACGTGTTCCACGACTACCTGCTGACCAACGAACTCCTGCTTCCGTCGTTCGCGGGCGTGTTCGAGAAATTCGTGGACGCGGGTGGAGATCCGGCGTTGCTCGAGCCCGTGCTCGGAGTCCGTGAGCAGTACCTGGAGGTGTCCCTGGCCACCATGCGCGAGCAGTACGGGACCGTCGAACGGTACTTCTCCGACGGACTCGGCCTCGACGCCGGGGTTCAGACTCTGCTGCGGGAGCGCATGATCGCGGACTGAGCGGACAACCCGATCGCCACACCCACCATGTCGGCGCAGAGGTCCCAGACCGATCCGTGCCGGCCGATCGGCAGCACGCCCTGCAGTATCTCGGTGATCACCGCGAACGCCGCGAGCCAGAGCACGGTGATCCGTGGTGTCAGGAGCGCGTACCGGGAGGCGGCCGCCAGCGCCGCGAACAGCAGGGCGTGCACCACCTTGTCGGCATGTTCGGGACCCGACGGCGTCGCGGACGCAGGGGAGAGCAGCATGACCAGTGCCAGCACGGTGAGTACCGCCACCGGAACGAATCGCATAGTCACCGCTCGACCGTGAACCCCAGTGCGCCCTCGGCAAACCGTTGCACCGCATCCGATCCGCTCGCGAGCGCGTCCTCGTGGCCGGTCCGCGCCCAGCCCGTGAGGGTCGCGGAGTCCCCGGACGGAGTGAGGCCCACCTCGGCGAGCAGTTCGCCGGTGTTGGGCTGGCAGATCGCCCACGAATAGTGCTCGTCGCTCAGCCACTGCGCCGTGCGGCGGGCGACGTACTCGGGTTCGGCGATTCCACCGTCCGCGAGCGCCGGACGATCATCGACCCGTTCGTCCGCGCGCAGCGCGCGCAGGTACCAGCCACCCGCATTCACCTCGACAGGTTCCACGTCAGCGGTCCCGGTCGCGGCGGCGATCGCGACCGTGGCGGTCGTCGCGGGTGCCGAACAGGATGGCGCCGGCGGCAGGGATCATCAGGAAGAACAACCAGCTGTTGTCGACCGGGACGACGAAGAACAGCACGAGGGCGACGAGCGGGATCACCGACATCACGATGCGACGCCAGTTCTGGTCGCTGTCGGTGCCGGCCGATTCGGCCTTGGCGGGCGTGCCGACCGTGGTCGCGGGGAGGTCGGTGAACACTCGGTCGAGTTCGCCGCGGGTCGTGGCATTCGTGACCGCGATACTGCGCTCATCGAACTCGGGGACCGTCAAACGGCCCGCCGCGAAATGTTCGCTCAGCAAGTTCAGGGCCTGCTCACGTTCGGCAGTGCCGATACGGATCTCGGGAACGTCAGACATGCGTACAGACTACTGTGAGTCCTTCTCGACCCCC
>NZ_LTCZ01000307.1:0-2632 GCF_001583455.1 Rhodococcus sp. LB1
GTCAGCGCGGACCCGTCTGGTGGACCGGTCGGCGGTCGTCGGCGAACATGGCCTCGATCCTCGCTTTGATCTCCGCGGTGCTCATGCCACCGCTGCGCCGCACCGGCGGCCGCGAGGGGATCGAAGACGCCGGAATCATCGAGGCTGTGGTCATGCGCGCCCTACCTTTTCGTCGTGTCTGCGGTGTCGGCACATCCGGTTGGTGTGCATCCCCGTCACAGTGATGTGACCCGCTTCACATTTCCTGTAGTCAAGGTTGTACATCACCAAGGCGATCGGCGCCAACTCTTCCCTGCCGCAGCACAGTTGACGCCCTCTCGCCGCCGAGTCGCGGCGCGGCCGGAGGCCGTCTCGGCCACGGGACCACGGCAACTCTCCGGCTACCGCGATGCGCTAGAAATAGGACGTGAGCTCAGGGCAGGTATTCGGTGGGGAACCGCAGCGGGTGGGCAGTTTCCGCTTCTTCCTGGACGGGCAGCGGTCGGAATGGTCCGATGCCGTCGCCCGGATGCACGGCTACCAGCCCGGTGAGATCGTCCCGACCACCGAACTGCTGCTCTCCCACAAACACCCCGAGGACCACCCGCACGTCGCGCAGGTATTGGACCGGATGATCAGCGCCGCCGAACCGTTCAGCAGCACACACCGCATCCTCGACACCACCGGCAACATCCACCAGGTCGTGGTCGTCGGCGACCGACTGTGCGACGACGCCGGTGCGGTCATCGGGACGACCGGGTTCTACATCGACCTCACCGACACCTACCGCGACGAGGTGAAGGAGTCGGTCGATGAGGCGGTCGCCGAACTCGAGCAGTCGCGGGCTGTGATCGAGCAGGCCAAGGGTGCGTTGATGCTGGTCTACGGCATCTCCGCCGACCGGGCGTTCGACGTCCTCATCTGGCGCTCACAGCAGACCAACACCCGGCTACGCGTCCTCGCGGAACTGATCGTCGCCGGATTCGGTCAGTGCGAATCCGGCGCGACTCTGCGCACCCAGTTCGACCACCTATTGCTCACCGCACACGAAGGAGCCCGGCGCCCGGTGTGAGTGACGGCCCCGGGCCGGGGTCGTCACCCCGCAGACTCGGGACCGGAACGTCCGGATCGAGCACACGAGCATCACGCGCCGTGTCGGGTCAGCCGCCAGCCGCGGTGGGCGGCTGCGTAACCGGCGGCCGCTCCGAGGCACGTACTGATGATCAGGCCGGCCGCGAGAAACGGGATGGGATTCACCGATTCCATGCGCCCGGTGGTTTCGTCGGAGCCGAGCGGTTCGTAGCTGGCGGTGTAGACGTGCACCGGGTACGACAGCCACCAGGCGAACAGGCTGGTACACACCAGGCCCGCGCCGAGGCCGAGGGCCGTTCCGATCAGTATCAGTGTTCGCACAAGATCAACTTCGCGATCCTCGGCTGTGCTGTTACCGAGCGCCCCGGCACCGGCTCGTCACGGATATTTCCGCCCCCACCTGCACGAAATCCATGGTCGAGGCGCTGCGCCGGGGCTCTGCAGAGAAAAAGCATGCTGACCTCGTGGTTTGAGCGAGACGTTGCGTAAATGTTTTTTACAGCACCAACCCCGCACAAATCATGAGTGACACGCACCTGAGCTCTGGGCGGCCATGATCCGCATTGGCGATGTCCCGCTTACCGCCCCGTTGCGGAAATGGTCAACGGACGGCCTCTACGGGACCTCGCAGGTCAGCGAGTTCCGGTCATGGGGCGACAATCGGAACGCGCCGGTGCAGGTTCCGTCAGCGGACGCTTCTCAAGCGCAGTCAGGTTGTGCAGCGGTCCCGCAGTGTCGGCACGCCCGGCCCGGTGAGGTCGTCACAGTAGGCACCACGACCGGCCATGGCCATCGTGAGCGCGAGGGTCGTGCCGCTGACCATCGGGCCGGCTCCCGCCGTGAAGGGCCCGTCGGTCGCTTCGAGACGAAGACCTTCGATGGTGCTGCGGCCGGCCACGGTGAAGTCCCGCCGGGCGTAGAAGCGGGCAACCTCGGTGACCGTCTCGACGGCGGGCGTGCGCACGACCCCGAGCGGCCGCCGGATGTCCTGGGCATGCACCACCACTTCACCAAGCCACGCCGCGGTGGGACCCGGCGCCGACGTCGTGCTGGTGACGACCCGCTGGAACCACTCGAGAGTCTCGGCGGGGGTCGCGCCTCGGTACTCGGCCAGACGCCGGTCGTTGTGCAGGTCAAAGTCGAACCGTGCCCCCAGGACACTGCCAAACCAACGAAGCGCACCGATACTCGCCGCCGCCGTGAGGTGAGCAACGACCTCCTCTACCACCCGCCGTCCGCACAGCGACTGCTGTGCCCACTGCGCCTCGTGAAGACCAGCGAGGTCATCGGCCAGAGCGGCGCGTTCGGTGGCGGCCGCAGACCATAGGGTGGCGCGAGTGAGGGAATTGCGCACGGCGACCTCCAGGTTGAACGGCTGACACCAATGGAGACTGCGCACGAGCGCGAGAATCATCGGTCAATCGGTAACCAAGGTAGCGAGTGCATGCGCCGCCGTTGCCGGAGCGAACGGTGTCCGGCTACCGATCCTCATCCGGTGCCGACAGGCGTTCCCCGTCTGCTTCGTTGACATGTGCGGACTCTCGGTCGCCACGCAATGAGG
>NZ_LTCZ01000308.1:0-3498 GCF_001583455.1 Rhodococcus sp. LB1
ATGGGCACGTCGTTGAGCGACGCCGGCGCGCCGCGGTAGTGCTTGAGCAGCAGGTACTTGGCCATCATGTTCTCCTTTGGTGCGGTGCGGCCCATTGTGGCCGTTTCACTCCGGGGACGAAGCCGCGCGCGAGTTCTCGACATCCCTGCACGGATATCTCTCCATTGTCGTTTTCCGCGACAGACCGTCAGCTGATTTGCTCCGCCAGTTCGGCATTGACCCCCTCGGGCTGCGGACGTAGCAGAGCCGGTAGCTGAGCGTCTGCACGTGGCGTGGACGGCACCGACTGGCGCGAGGGGCATGTTGTGATGTACAACATACTCGTAAGTTTGTGACTCAGGTCACTCAGCTGCTACAACGGGGTACGCCAACACATGACCCGCACCACGGTGCACCAGGACGATCAGCGCACGATGCCGCCGCCCTCTGTCGAGGAGCCGCCGCGCCGCCAGACGTTACGTCCGACCGTGTACATCGCCTCTGTCTCGGCTGCAACCGCGACCGCGCCTGCCGTCGTCGTGACGGGATCCGTCCTCGTAGCCGTCGCCACTTCCCTGTCAGTACTGGCCGCCGTAGCACTCGCCGCGCTCCTGATCTGACCGTCCGCCTCGCGGACGCACCCTTCGACCACCCACGCGGCACTCGCCGGCGCAGAAGACAGAAAGCACTCACATGAACACCTTCACCACGCCCACCTCCGCTCGCGGTCGCGGCTTCGCCCCCTCCCGTGGCTCGATGAGCACGATGGAGATCAAGAACCGCATCGAAGCAATGTTCCGCGAGGACGACGAGCGCGAGTCGAAGGCAGTCCGAGCGGAGTAGTACCGGCGCCGGCCCGCAGCACGTATTGCCGCGCACAACCTCACGAAGTTGCGAGTCGAGAGAGACCCGCACCAGGGCTGCCGCCAGTTCCGCGACTCGGCCCTCCGGGACAAGGGCGGACAATGCGTCGGGATCGTCCGGTAGCCCCAGTTCACGCGCAGACTTGCTCGCTCGCGTGTCGAAGTAGGGGAGCACCCACGTCCACACGTCCTGAACTTCCCGGAGAAAGATGTCGGCACCCACCGGGCCGATTCCGTCGAACTCCGTCAGTAACCGAACCGCGGCGGAGATCTCTTGATCGCAGGCTCGGGCGAGCCGTCGCAGGTCGCCGCCGTACTGGTCGTCGACTCGAACTGCGGCGGCGTGCAGACGGGTAGCCGTGCTCTCGTCATAGCGCACGTAACTCGCTCTGGCGAGTGCGGAGATGATCGTGCGACGGTCCGCCGCTCGTACCGCGCGGGGGCTGCGCAAGCCCGCTCGGAACAGTTCCCGGGCCGCCGCGACAGCGATCTCCGAGGAGATCCGCGTGCTCAGCAGCAAAGACAGCGTCAGCAGTTGGAAAAGCGGCGCCGGGGTGTCCTTCAAGGTCACGTGCGACTCGGACGCGTACGTCGGTCCGGCCTTGTCGAGAAGCACACGCACGGTCGCCGCGACGCGTGCCGTCGGACGCCCACGAGTGGACGGCTTCCCGGACATGTCGACTCCGATCAGCTGTGTGCGATTTTCTCCACCCTGTCGAAGGCGTCGCGAACGGTACGGCACGTGGGGATCATTGCGTCGAGGCCCATAGCCTCGACAGGCCGGAGGACCGCTCGATTACCCGCGAGCACCCATGTAATGTGCTGCCGCCTAGCAGATTCCGCAAACTCGGACAGTATCGACAATCCCGAGGTTCCGACGAAGTCGACTGCAGTCATGTCGACGATGATGCGTGAGGAGGAGCCCCCGTCGGTCAGGTGCGCGAGGGCGAGCGCGAAGGAAGGAGCGGCGAGCACATCGATGTCGCCGGAGATTCGTCCCAACGTGGCGTCGGCGTCCGGCGCGAATTCGACTGCCATCTGTAGTCCCCGGCCACGGGTGAGCGCATCCCGTGTGACGTGGCCGGTCGGCTTTGCGGTCGGGGGAGTGGCTCGGAACGACGTGCGTGATGGTTTCATGACCCTCCGATCGCGTGCAATCTGTGAGTGTCCGTGCGCCGAGAGGAGCGCAGCGGCACTGAGACCGCAGTGGGAGTGCACACAATTTTTGCCCACCGCGTACTGCTGCGGCCTTCGGGCAATCTGCGGCTGTGTTCTCAACCACGCGCGATCAACATTACGTCTACACCAGACCGGCATCAACCGATTGCCAAGGCGGTCGAACGGAGGCATGCACAACCGCAGGAATCGCCGTGATCCTGCCCGATCTCGAACGGTGAGTTCGCGTCAGTCGAACTTCGAATTGTGATGCGCGATGACTTCCCGGGCGACACCCGTGAGCTTGATGTTCATGTCCTGCGACGTCTTGCGCAGCAGGTCGAAGGCTCTGCCTTCGGAGATGTCGTGGAAGGCCATCAACAGTCCGATCGCTTTTCCGATCTCGCGGTTGCTGGCCAGGCCTTCACGCAGGGTCTGCGCTTCCTGGTGTTCGTGGAGCGCTGTCAGTGTCACCGCCGCGAACGCCGTGATCAGAATCGCCTGATCGATCGATTCGTCGGTGAATTCTCCGGGGTTGTCCGAGAACAGATTGAGTGCGCCGACCTTGCGTCCGCGGATCATGAGCCGGAACCCGGCAGCGCCCCGGACCGGAGTTTCGGCAATGGCCCGACGGGCAAGGCGTGGCCACTGGGTCGAACGGGCGAGCTCGGTCTCGACCTGCGGTGCGTCGTTCTCGATCGCATCGAGGCAGGGCCCTTCCTGCTCGGCTCGCTCGAGCGCGTCGACCTGGGCTGCGATGCCGTCGCTCGCGGCCACGGTGACGTGGCGATCGTTCTCCTTCAGCATGAGGCTGGCGTGGGCACACCCGGGGACCAAGGTGGCGGCGGCATCACAGATGGCCTGGTAGACCTGAGCGAAGTCGTCGCCGTTGTACACCATCTCGGCCAGCTTCGCGAAGACAGCGCTGGGTCCGTCGTCTCCGGTCCGCGTCATCTCCGAAGGATCATTCGGCATCATTCGCCTCCCGAAGTGCACCAACGCGGCGTGAACCGGCGCCGCAATTCTCGCGACGTCCGACCAATTCTGCCAGAACGGGAACGACCACCGGTGAGCCGAGGGTGCATCGCGCGCGGGGAGTCTTCCAGCGGGGTATTGCCACGCGTGCGGCAGCTCGCTAGACTCGAACATGCATTCGAACGACCTTGGGGGAGGTTGGTTGTGGGGGAATTGGTGGCAGCGGATCTGGACGAGTTGCGTGCGTTCACGGCGCGGCTGCGATGCGTCGAAGCGGGTGGGGACGCCGGGTTGGGGATCGAGTGGCTCGATGCGATCGAGGCGTTGAAGTCGGTCGGGTGCGCGGTGCAGGCGGTGATCACCGACGACGTCGCCACCTGTACTCGCGAGGACCGCAGGGCTCGGGGCTGGCCCCGGAGCGAGTGGGACCGGGGCATCGCCTCGCAGATTGCGTTGGCCCGCAGGGAATCCCCGAACCGCGGCGGGCGACATCTGGGGTTCGCACAGGCTCTGGTGCACGAGATGC
>NZ_LTCZ01000308.1:3517-3641 GCF_001583455.1 Rhodococcus sp. LB1
CCTGTCGGCGGCCGATCGGGGCAGCGTGGATCGCCGGTTGTGCTCGGACCCGGCCATTCTCGACGGCGTCGGCGACCGCGGACTGATCACACGGGCCAGGGCGCTGGCGGTCGAACTCGACGCC
>NZ_LTCZ01000308.1:3658-4165 GCF_001583455.1 Rhodococcus sp. LB1
CTGATGCCGGTCGAGCAGGCGGTCTGCCTGCAGGCCACGCTGGGGCGGGACGCGGACAGTCTGATCGCCACCGGCAACAGCGGTGGCCGCACCCGCAATCAGCTGATGGTGGACCTGCTGTTCGACCGCGGCACCGGAGCACCAAAGGCATCGGGTGTTCCGGTGGCGGTGAACCTGGTGCTCTCGGACGAGACCTTGCTGGCCGGCGGGCACGAGGCCGCGCAGCTGCAGGGGCTCGGGCCGGTGCCGGCCGCGATCGCCCGGCAGCTGGTCGCCGACGCCGTCGACAATGACACCGAGACGTCACTGCGGCGGGTGTATTCGTGCCCGCAGTCGGGGGCGCTGACCGCGATGGAATCCCAGGCGCGCACGTTCCCGAAGAGCCTGCGAAAGCTGATCGACCTCCGCGACCGCACGTGCCGAACCCCGTGGTGCGATGCACCGATCCGGCATCACGACCACATCCGCTCACGCAGGACATTGGGTAAGACCACCGCGCGAAACGGG
>NZ_LTCZ01000309.1:0-5943 GCF_001583455.1 Rhodococcus sp. LB1
CAATTCCGCAACAGCCCCCCGGCGGTTGACAAGTACTCACGGCTGGGAGTCGGGCTCGGGGTCCCCGGTGTGCTGCGTGCGCTTGGTGGTCGGGGAAGACTGCTCCCGGCGCTCGAACTCGAGATCCATCTCCAGGTCTTCGTGCTGGTTGTGCCGGAACAGGATGAGGAAGACCACCCAGCCGACGAGCGCGACGAGGATGTAGCTGACGACGCGGTAGACGAACACGGCCGCCAGGGCCTGCGAGGCGGTGGCCCCCGCCGCCGTCAGCGTGGCGATCAGGGTGCCGTCGACGAACCCCAGCCCGCCCGGTGCCAGCGGAATGCTGCCCACGGCCTTGGCCGCGGCGAACGCGATGAGCAGACCCGCGAACGACGGTTCCGCGCCCACCGCCCAGCACGCGAAACCGAGGCACGCGACGTCGGCGAGCCGGTGCACCGCCGACCACCCGAACGTGATGACGGAATCCTTGCGGCTCAGCTCGACCGAATCGAGCTGGCTCAGGATCTCCTTCCACCGTTCGACGCCGGTCTCGGGGGGATTCTTGCGGAACTTGTTGTACCGGGTCAGGACCCAGTGTCCGATCGACTCGATCGAGTCGGGGTTACGTGAGATGTATCGCAGTCCGTAGAACAGGCCGAACGCGGCCACCAGAGACAGCGCCAGCGTGACCGGACTCACCTTGGTGCCCACCGCGAACGCGCCTGCGGCGCCGAGCAGCGCGAGGCTGCCCGCGGCGATCACTCCGGAGATCGCCAGCTGCCAGGACGCGACGATCGGGGTGGCACCCCACTTGCGGGTCTGCTTGTAGGTGAAGGCGGTGGAGAACACCTGACCGGCCGGCAGGCTCACGGCCATCGCGGTGCTCGCGTAGATCACCGACACCGACTTCAGCTGGCTGACGACGACACCGCCCGCCTGCAGCAACCGCTGCTGGACCGCGCCGTACCCGCTCAGGGAGACGGCCTGGGCTGCGATACATGCCGCGACCCACCCCCAGTGGATCTCGGTGAGCGCTTTCCACGAGTCGCTGAGCGTGGGCCACAGGTAGATGCCCTCGACGGTCAGCAAGGCCAGGAGGCCGGCGCCGAGTAGCCATTTGATCCACCAGTATCGGCTTCGCTGCCGAGGAGGCTCGGCAGTGGGCGGGTCGGATCGAGGCTGGGCCACCTGGCCAGCGTAACCAACGGGTAGCGGATTACTCCGGATAGTCCTCCGGCCAAGCCAGATGGGTATTGCGGCGACGCCCCCGCAACTGGACCTGCTCGCCGAGTTCCCAGTGCGCCTGCTCGTCGTCGTCCGCGAAATACAAGGCGCTCGTCGAGGCCAGCACACGGCTGGGGTGGAGCTTGGCGAGTTCGGTGAGCCGCGACGCCTCGTTGACGGGGTCGCCGATCACCGTGTATTCGAAGCGTTCGGCGGCGCCGATGTTGCCGGCGACGGCGAGGCCTGCGGAGACGCCGATACCGACGTCGAGGCCGGTGATCTCGTTCAACGCGAACCGCAGCTCCCGGGCCGCCGCCAGCGCCGCCGTCGGTGCGTCGGGGCGGTCGAGCGGGGCGCCGAAGATCGCGAGAGCCGCGTCACCCATGAACTTGTTGACGAAGCCGTGGTGCCGGTCGATCACGTCGACGACGACGCGGAAGAACTCGTTGAGCAGGTTCACGACCTCGCCCGGGGGACGCTCCGCGGCGGCGCCGGTGGAACCGACCATGTCGACGAACAGCACCGCGACGAACCTCGTCTCCCCGCCGAGTTCGGTACCGAACTGCAGTGCCCGCCGCGCGACGTCCTCACCGACGTGCTGACCGAACAGTTCGCGCAGCAGCCGCCGTTCGTCCGATTCGCGCATCATGCGGTTGAACCCGACCTGCAGTCGCCCGATCTCGCTGCCGTCGAACACCTCGACGCGGACGTCGGTGGCACCGCGCTGGACGCGTTCGATGGCCCGCCGCAGCTGTTTGATCGGGTCGGAGATCTGGCTGGCCGTCAGCATCGACAGCGCGAACGCCTGCGCGATCGCGATGATCGACAGCAGCATGATCGCCCACGCGAGCGCGTTCGGGGAGAACACCAGGTCGGTGGTTATCTGCGTCACGCACAGCAGGATGATGCCGATGACGGGCATCAGCGTTCCGAGCCCCCACGTCATGGCCATCCTGGTGCCGACGCCGGGTGCCATGGTCCGGTCGAACTCTCCCTCGCTGAGCGCGCGGGCGGCCACGGGACGCAGGATGCGTTCGCCGAGCATGTACGTGAAACCGAACGTCGTGGTCGCGGCCATGCAGACGGTGACGATCACCGCGACGGCGAGTTCCGGCATCTCGGTGATGGTGAGCAGCACGAAGATGATTCCGCCGAGGATCCACAGCACCAGGTGCACGATCGCCTGTCGCAGCGGTGCGTGCAGCGCCGACATCTGCTCGCTGCGCGTCGGCGGACCCCCACGCAACTGCCAGCGGACGACCGACCTCAGCATCATCGCCGCGGCCGTGAGACTCACCACGGCGGCGAACGCGAGATAGCCACCGAAGATCGCGACGTTGCGGACCCGGTCGGCGATGATTTCCTGCGATTCGGGGATCGGCACGCCGTAACGCACGAACGCGAAAACGAGGATGGCGCCGATGAAATTGGCGAGGAGCATCGACACCATATAGAGCGGCCATCTGCTGCGGACCGTCGCCGCGATCGCTCTATAGGATTTCCGCACGCCGTTCAATTTAGCGGGGGTGTACCGGGTGGCGTAGGACACGTCCCCTAAAGGGCGCATATGCGTGCCGTGCGCGCGTGTTTCCCACGCGAATCGCCCGGCACTGTCCGAACCTCGATACGCTCCGCACGTGAACGCGAACGAGCAACGCTCGGACACTGCCGCGGTAACACAGGGCGGGGGTCACCCCTCGGCGTCCGTGCACCCGGTGGTGCGGATGGCGGCCGAATGGACGTGGCGGCTCCTCGTCATCTTCGCGGGCCTGCTGACCCTCGGCTACATCGTGACCAGGCTCGACACGGTCCTCATTCCGGTGGGTCTGGCGCTGCTCTCGTCGGCGCTGCTGGTGCCGCTCGTCGACTGGTTGCAGGGCAAGGGCGTGCCGCGGTCGGCTGCCGTCCTGGTCGTCCTCATCGGTTCGATCGGCATCGTCGCCGGGATCATGACGTTCGTCGTCGAGCAGTTCATCGAAGGTCTTCCCGGCCTGACAGAACAGTTCGAGGCGAGCGTCACACAGATTCAGGGGTGGCTCACGGACGGCCCGTTGCACTTCAGCGAGGATCAGATCCGGCAGGCCGGCGACTCGGTGGTGAAGTCCATCCAGGACAACCGCCAGCAGCTGACGAGTGGGGCACTGACCACCGCCACTGTCGTCGGCGAGATCTTCACCGGCGCCCTGCTGACGCTGTTCACCCTCATCTTCTTCCTCTACGGCGGATCTCAGATCTGGGAGTTCGTCACCCGCCTCGTCCCCACCGCGTCACGGCGGCGGGTCCGGCTGGCGGGGAGTCAGGGGTTCGGCTCGCTGATCGGGTACGTCCGGGCCACGGTGGCGGTGGCCGCCGCGGACGCCATCGGAATTGGCGCGGGACTGGCGATTCTGGGGGTTCCGCTCGCCCTGCCGCTGGCGTCGCTCGTGTTCATCGGTGCGTTCATCCCGATCGTCGGTGCGTTCCTCACCGGGTTCCTCGCTGTGCTGGTTGCCCTCGTCACCAAGGGATTTCTCACCGCGCTGATCGTGCTCGGCATCATCATCGGGGTGATGCAACTCGAGGCCCACGTGCTGCAACCCCTGCTGCTCGGCCGCGCGGTCCGGTTGCATCCGCTCGCAGTGGTGCTGGCCATCACCACCGGCATCGTGCTCGCGGGGATCGTCGGCGGCCTCCTGGCGGTGCCGATCGTCGCGCTGCTGAACACGGCGGTGCGCTCGCTCATGTCCGCGGATCCCGACGCCACCTACGACGCACTCGAGGTGGACGACCCGGCAGTCCCGCTCTATCCGGCCGAGGCCGACGGCCCGCACCCGCCGCACCCCAGCGACCCGCACTTCGACGACACTGCGCAGACCCATGACCGACCGGAATGAGCACCGCACCCGACTGCACTACCGCCCGCGGGCCACGACCGAGCTCGACACCCAGCCGGACGCACCGCTGTGGCGGGCGGCGCAGGCGTTCCGCCTCGTCACGCTGGTGTACGCGATCAGCTACCAGATCGTGTCGGTGCAGTACTACACCCATCAGCGGCTGAGCTGGTTCCTCGTCGCCCTGATGGCGGTGTGGTCGGGACTCTCAGCGGTCCTGCTGTCCCACGGGAAGGTCCCGCGCTACCAGGTGGTGATCGCCGACCAGCTGATCGTCATCGCGCTGATGGCGTCGACCCGCCTTGTCTCCGATCATGATTGGTACAGCCACCATCAGACGCTGCCGACGACGCTGTGGGTCACCAACGCGGTGATCTCCGCAGCCGTCTTCGGCGGGCCGTGGCTCGGGATGGCGTCCGGTGTGCTGATGGCGACGGTGAGCGCGGTGGTGCGCGACCAGGTCAACTTCGACCTGTGGCGGGACGCGACGGCGCCGGTGCTGGTGTCGGTGGGGCTGGCGCTCGGGCTCGCCACCACCACCGCGAGGCGTGCGCAGGCCCAACTGGAGCAGGCGGTGCGGTTGGCCGCCGCCACCGAGGAACGGGAACGACTCGCCCGCGAGGTGCACGACGGCGTCCTGCAGGTGCTCGCGCTCGTCCGCCGCCGCGGCAACGAGATCGGGGGACCCGCAGCCGAACTCGCGGATCTCGCCGGCGAGCAGGAGGTGGCCCTGCGCATGCTCATCTCCGAGCAGGGCGCGGGCGTGGCGTCGGATCTGGGTGGGAGCGCGATTGATCTGCGACTGCTGCTGGGCACGCGGGCGAGCACCACCGTGTCCGTGTCGACCCCGGCGGATCCGGTGACGATCGAGCGCGGCCGGGCGACGGAACTCGTCGCGATCGTCGACACGGCACTGTCCAACGTCGCATTGCACGCGGGGACCGGCGCCCGGGCGTACGTGCTGCTGGAGGATCTGGGCGACGAGGTGATCGTCAGTGTCCGCGACGACGGCAGCGGAATCGCCCCGGGACGGTTGGCTGAAGCGGAGGCCGAAGGTCGCATGGGAGTATCGAAATCCATTCTGGGCCGCGTCGGCGCGCTCGGCGGTACCGCCGAACTCGACACCGAACCCGGTCAGGGCACCGAATGGGAGATCCGCGTGCCGAAGGGAGACGAAACGCATGGATGACACGGAGACCGGCGAACAGATCACCGTGATGGTCGTCGACGACCACCCGATGTGGCGGGACGCGGTGGCCCGCGACCTCGAAGGCGCCGGGTTCACCGTGGTCGCCACGGCCGACGGCGTCGCCGCCGCGGGACGTCGGGCCGCGGCGACCCGTCCCGGCGTCGTGCTCATGGACATGCAACTGCCCGACGGAAACGGTGCCGCGGCCACCGCCGCCGTCCTCGAGGTGTCGCCGGACAGCCGGGTGCTGGTGCTGTCCGCGTCGTCCGAGCGTGACGACGTCCTCGACGCCGTCAAGGCCGGTGCGTCCGGGTACCTCGTGAAGAGCGCATCCGTGGCGGAGCTGCTGGACGCGGTGCGGGCCACCGCGGCGGGGCAGGCAGTGTTCACACCGGGACTCGCCGGTCTCGTGCTGGGGGAGTACCGCCGGATGTCGAGTGCGCCCGCCGCCGAGGAGGGTCCCGCCGTCCCCAAGCTCACGGAACGGGAGACCGAGGTCCTGCGGTTCGTCGCGAAAGGGCTCAGCGCCAAGCAGATCGCCACCAAACTGTCGCTGAGTCACCGCACCGTCGAGAACCACGTCCAGGCCACCCTCCGCAAGCTGCAGCTGGCCAACCGCGTCGAGCTGACCAGGTACGCCATCGAGCAGGGCCTCGAGTAGCCGTGAGTACTTATTAA
>NZ_LTCZ01000310.1:0-3389 GCF_001583455.1 Rhodococcus sp. LB1
GAGGACATCACGGACGCCGTGATCACCGTCCCCGCGTACTTCGAGGACGCCCAGCGTCAGGCCACGAAGGAAGCCGGCCAGATCGCCGGGTTGAACGTCCTGCGCATCGTCAACGAGCCCACCGCGGCCGCGCTGGCCTACGGCCTCGACAAGGGCGAGAAGGAACAGACCATCCTGGTCTTCGACCTCGGTGGCGGCACCTTCGACGTCTCGCTGCTCGAAATCGGCGACGGCGTCGTCGAGGTTCGCGCCACCTCCGGCGACAACCACCTCGGTGGTGACGACTGGGACGACCGGATCGTGAAGTGGCTGGCCGACAAGTTCAGGGCTCAGAACGGCATCGATCTGACCAAGGACAAGATGGCCCTGCAGCGTCTCCGTGAGGCTGCCGAGAAGGCCAAGATCGAACTGAGTTCCTCGCAGAGCACGTCGATCAACCTGCCCTACATCACCGTCGACGCGGACAAGAACCCGCTGTTCCTCGACGAGCAGTTGTCCCGCAGCGAGTTCGAGAAGATCACGTCCGATCTCCTCGACCGCACCCGGGCCCCGTTCCAATCGGTGATCAAGGACGCGAAGATCTCCGTCAAGGACATCGACCAGGTCGTGCTGGTCGGTGGTTCCACCCGCATGCCCGCCGTGACAAATCTGGTGCGCGAGCTGACCGGCGGAAAGGAACCGAACAAGGGTGTCAACCCGGACGAGGTCGTGGCCGTCGGCGCCGCCTTGCAGGCCGGTGTCCTCAAGGGCGAGGTCAAGGACGTGCTGCTCCTCGACGTCACCCCGCTGTCCCTCGGCATCGAGACCAAGGGTGGCGTGATGACCAAGCTCATCGAGCGCAACACCACCATTCCGACCAAGCGTTCCGAGACCTTCACCACCGCTGACGACAACCAGCCCTCGGTGCAGATCCAGGTGTTCCAGGGTGAGCGCGAAATCGCCTCGCACAACAAGCTGCTCGGCTCGTTCGAACTGGCGGGGATTCCGCCCGCCCCGCGGGGGGTGCCGCAGATCGAGGTCACCTTCGACATCGACGCCAACGGCATCGTGCACGTAACCGCGAAGGACAAGGGCACCGGTAAGGAGAACACGATCAAGATCCAGGAGGGGTCCGGTCTGTCCAAGGAGGAGATCGACCGGATGATCAAGGACGCCGAGGCTCACGCTGCGGAGGACGCCCAACGCAGGGAGGAAGCGGAGGTCCGCAACCAGGCCGAGTCGCTGGTGTATCAGACCGAGAAATTCATCAGGGACAACGAGGACAAGGTTCCCGCCGATGTCAAGGAGAGGGTCGAGTCGTCGATCACGAATGCCCAGGAGAAGTTGAAAGGCAGCGACGTCGCGGCCATCAAAGAAGCCATCGAAAAACTGACCACCGACTCGCAGGCCCTGGGTCAGGCAATCTACGACGCGCAGGCGAAGGACTCGGCCGCCCCCGGCGGGGGGAACGGGTCCTCTGAAGGCACCGGTGAAGTCTTCGACGCTGAGGTGGTGGACGAACCTGGACGGGAGGACACCCGATGAGTAGCAGTGAGCGCCGCAACGGCGACAAGCCGCCGCGGGAACCGATCTCGATCACCGACAAACGCCGCGTCGATCCGGAGACCGGCCGGGTACGCGGGCACACCCCGAGCGAGCCTGTCACCCCGACCCCACAACGGGAACCCGACCCGACCACGCCGGACGCCGAGATGCACCCCGGTGACCGGACCGCGGGCGAACACCCAGATCGAGTGGCGGAGTTGACCGCCGATCTGCAGCGGGTGCAAGCCGAGTACACCAACTACCGACGCCGGATCGAACGCGACCGGCACGCGGCCGTGGAGGCCGCGACGGCGTCGGTGGCGGCGAAATTTCTCGGGATCCTCGACGACCTCGACCGAGCCCGCGAGCACGGCGACCTCGAAAACGAACCACTGCGGGCGATCGCGGCCAAGCTCGGTGCGATCCTGAGCGGCCTCGGAGTGGCCGCATTCGGCGAAGAGGGCGAGCGCTTCGATCCCACCCTGCACGAAGCGGTCCAGCACGCAGGCACCGGGGGTGATCCCGTCGTAGACCGGGTGTTGCGACGCGGCTACACATTCGGTGACCACAAGGTGCTGCGGACCGCGACGGTCACCGTCGTCGAGGAGCTGGCTCCGCCGGGGAACGTCACGGGCACGGCACCGGCCGGCGATTGCTGAGATACCGACCAACAGCCTGACGGCGCCGGTCTCGGAGCGCACGGCGCTCTCGGACAGCTGCCCGCAGAGGGAAGGAGGATGCCAAGTGTCGCAGCAGGAATGGCTCGACCATGACTTCTACGCCGCCCTGGGTGTCCCTTCGACGGCGTCGGCCGAGGAGATCAAGAAGGCGTATCGCAAGCTGGCGCGGGAGTTGCATCCGGACGCCAACCCGCACAACACCGAGGTGGAGGAACGGTTCAAGGCGGTCAGCGAGGCGTACGCGGTGCTCTCGGACCCCGCCAAACGCAAGAAATACGACCGCATGCGCAAGCTGCTCCGACCCGGGGCGTTCACCGGGACGGGATTTCCTCCTCGCGCCGGGTCGGGCGGCTTCGACTTCGGGGACCTGTTCGGGAGCGGTTCACCCTTCATCGTGGGCGATCCTCTGGGCGGGGTCGGTGATGTGCTCGGGGACCTGTTCCGGCGCGCCGGAACCCGAACTGCGTCGGCCCGGCCGAGGCGGGGCAGTGACGTCGAGACCGAGACCCGGCTGTCGTTCCGGGAGGCGGTCGCCGGGATGGTGTTGCCGCTGAGGGTGAGTGGGCCGATGGTGTGCACCGGCTGTCACGGCTCCGGCACTCGACCGGGAACCGGGCAACGGACGTGCCCCCACTGCCACGGCATCGGGACGCGTAACCGGAAGCAGGGCGACTTCGGGTTCACCGAACCCTGCGACGGTTGCCGGGGCACGGGATCGGTCGTCGACACCCCCTGCCCGGACTGCCAGGGCGCCGGGATCGGGAACCGCACCCGCGCCATCTCCGTCCATGTTCCGCCCGGGGTGAGCGACGGGCAACGCATCCGGCTACCGGCGCAGGGTGAACCTGGTCTCGGCGGGGCGCCGTCGGGGGACCTGTACGTCACCGTGCGCGTGGACTCGGACCCTGTGTTCGCCCGCAGCGGCGATGACCTCACCGTCACCGTTCCCGTGTCGTTTGCCGAACTAGCTTTGGGGACAATGCTGTCCGTGCCCACCCTCGATGGCCAGGTCAGTATGAAGGTCCCGGCGGGCGCCCAGTCCGGGAGAACGTTCCGGCTGCGCGGACGCGGGGTGCCCGGCCGCGGCGCCGCGGCCGGCGATCTGCTGGTCACCGTGGAGGTCGCGGTTCCGTCCGATCTCGGCCACGAAGCCGCTGAGGCGCTGCGGGCGTACGCCCGGGCAGA
>NZ_LTCZ01000311.1:0-1002 GCF_001583455.1 Rhodococcus sp. LB1
AGATGTTCTACGACGACGATGCCGATCTGTCGATCATCCAGGGCCGTAAGGTCGCTGTGATCGGTTACGGAAGCCAGGGCCACGCGCACTCGCTGAGCCTGCGCGACTCGGGCGTCGATGTGCGTATCGGCCTCAAGGAAGGCTCGAAGTCCCGCGCGAAGGCCGAGGAGCAGGGCCTGACCGTCGGTACCCCCGCCGAGGTCTCCGAGTGGGCCGACGTGATCATGGTGCTCGCACCCGACACCGCGCAGGCGTCGATCTTCACCAATGACATCGAGCCGAACCTGAAGGACGGCGACGCGCTGTTCTTCGGACACGGCCTCAACATCCACTTCGACCTGATCAAGGCTCCGGAGTTCGTCACCGTCGGCATGGTCGCCCCCAAGGGCCCCGGCCACCTGGTGCGTCGTCAGTTCGTCGACGGCAAGGGTGTCCCCGCGCTCATCGCGATCGACCAGGACCCGAAGGGTGAGGGCCAGGCCCTCGCACTGTCCTACGCCAAGGGCATCGGCGGCACCCGCGCCGGCGTCATCAAGACCACGTTCAAGGAAGAGACCGAGACGGACCTCTTCGGCGAGCAGGCCGTGCTCTGCGGCGGCACCGAGGAACTGGTCAAGACCGGTTTCGAGGTCATGGTCGAGGCCGGCTACGCGCCCGAGATGGCGTACTTCGAGGTGCTGCACGAGCTCAAGCTCATCGTCGACCTCATGTACGAGGGTGGCATCGCCCGCATGAACTACTCGGTGTCCGACACCGCGGAGTTCGGTGGCTACCTCTCCGGCCCGCGCGTCATCGACGCCGGCACCAAGGAGCGCATGAAGGCGATCCTGGCCGACATCCAGTCGGGTGAGTTCACCCGCCGCCTCGTCGCCAACGTCGAGAACGGCAACACCGAGCTCGAGGGCCTGCGCAAGGCCAACGCCGAGCACCCGATCGAGGTCACCGGCAAGAAGCTGCGCGACCTGATGAGCTGGGTCGACCGCCCGATCACCGAAACCGCCT
>NZ_LTCZ01000312.1:0-11229 GCF_001583455.1 Rhodococcus sp. LB1
GCGCCGTCGTTCGTCGTCCGGGAGTTTCGGGCGCCGACTACGCCGGTCGAGGAGGTCGTGGCGGGTATTTTCGCGGAGGTGCTGGGGCTCGAGCGGGTCGGTCTGGACGACGATTTCTTTGCGTTGGGCGGTAATTCGTTGGTTGCGACGCAGGTGGTGTCCCGGTTGGGTGCGGCGTTGGACACCCGTGTGCCGGTTCGGGTGATCTTCGAGGCGTCGACGGTGGCGGCGCTGGCGGTGCGGGCCGAGCAGCATGCCGGTGAGGGTGGGCGGCCGGCGTTGACCCGTCGGGTGCGGCCGGCGCGGATTCCGTTGTCGTTGGCGCAGCAGCGGATGTGGTTCCTCAACCAGTTCGACCCGGAGTCGGCGGCATACAACATTCCGCTTGTGGTCCGCCTGTCCGGTGAACTGGATGTGGCAGCGATACAGGCTTCGGTGCGCGACGTGTTTGCTCGGCACGAGGCCTTGCGGACGGTGTTCCCGGACTCGGCCCAGGGGCCGGCACAGCGCATCGTGCATGCGTCGAGAGTGTCGATGGACCTGACGCCGATTCCGGTCGCGGACGAGGAAGAGCTGCGGATGCGGGTGGCCGCATTGCTCACGGCGGGCTTCGAGGTCACGGAATCGGTGCCGGTGCGCGGGGCGCTGTACCGGATGTCGAAGTCCGAGCACGTCTTGGCGGTGGTGGTGCACCATATCTGCGCGGACGGTTTCTCGACCGGGCCGATGGGCCGAGACGTGTTGGTGGCATATGCCGCCCGGCACGCAGGGCACGAGCCGTCCTGGACGCCGTTGCCGGTGCAGTATGCGGATTACGCGTTGTGGCAGCGGGAGGTGCTGGGTTCGGAGGACGATCCGGGATCGTTGATGTCGCAGCAGATCGCGTACTGGTTGGGTGCGTTGTCGGGGCTGCCGGATGCGCTGGCGTTACCTACCGACCGGCCACGCCCGGCGGTTCGGTCGGGCCTCGGTTCCAGCGTGGATTTCACCGTGCCGGCGGCAACGGTGGCGCGTCTCGTGTCGCTGGCGCGAGAGGCGGGTGCGACGCCGTTCATGGTGGTGCATGCGGCGTTAGCGGTGCTCTTGGCGAGGCTGAGTGGGGCCACCGATATCGCGATCGGGTCGCCGATCGCGGGCCGTGGTGATGCGGCGTTGGACGATCTGGTGGGCATGTTCGTCAATACGTTGGTGTTGCGGGCGCAGTACGAGCCGGACGAATCGTTCGCGGAGCTACTGGGGCGGATCCGCGATGCCGATCTCGAGGCGTTCTCTCGGGCGGACGTTCCGTTCGAACGATTGGTGGAAAAGCTGAATCCGATTCGGTCTCAGTCGTTCTCTCCGTTGTTCCAGGTGATGTTGGCGTTTCAGAACTTCAGTCGGCCGGCGGTGCAGCTTCCGGAATTGACGGTCTCGCCGGTGGAGGTCGATCGGCAAGCGGTGCAGTTCGACCTGTCGATGACTGTGGGTGAGTCGGCAGATGGCGGCGGTGGATTCGTGGGGAGGCTGTCCTACGCGACGGATGTGTTCGACGGCGCGACGGTGCGCGAGATCGCGCGCAGGTTCGTGCGAATTCTCGAAGCGGTGGTGGATGATCCGATGATGCCGGTGGGCGACATCTCGATCGTCGAAGAGAACGAGCGGCGTCAGATGCTGCGCGAGTGGAACATCACGGGACACGACGTCCCGGATGGACTGCTGCTCGACGGATTCGATGCGCAGGTGGCCCGAACACCGGACGCGGTGGCAATCGTGTACGACAACGAGTCGCTGTCGTATGCCGAGTTCTCTGCTCGGGTGAACCGATTGGCTCGAAGATTGATCGACGAGGGTGTACGACCGGAGTCGTTGGTGGCATTGGGGATGCGCCGGTCGCTGGAGTTGGTGACAGGAATCTACGCGGTGCTCCGAACGGGTGCTGCATTCGTGCCGTTGGACCCTGATCAACCCCCGGCACGCAACGACTACATCCTGGAAACCACAGGACCCGTCTGCGTCCTGTCCACCTCCCGAGACGGATTCGACACGTCCCGGAATCGAGTGCTGAACGTTGACGCCCTCGATTTGTCGGTGTATTCGTCCGAGCCGGTTGGGGAGTCCGAAGTCGTGACGCCCGCACGGCCGGAAAATCTGGCGTACGTGATCTTTACATCTGGATCGACCGGGCGGCCCAAAGGGGTTTCGGTCAGCCACCGCGCGATTGTCAATCAAATGTCCTGGTTGGCAGCCGAATACGAGCTCGGCGACTCCGATGTCGTGGTGCAGAAGACGCCGGTGACGTTCGACGTGTCGATGTGGGAACTACTGGTTCCGCTGGCCGTCGGTGCCCGGATGATCGTCGCGCGTCCAGACGGTCATCGGGATCCGGACTATCTGCTGTCACTGATGCAAGACTCCGGTGTTACCGTGGCCGCGTTCGTACCGTCGATGCTGGCGGCGCTCCTGGCCGATCCGGAGGCGTGTCTACCGGATTCGTTGCGGTGTGTTTTTGCCGGTGGGGAAGAATTGCCGGTGGAGTTGTCTGCGCGATGTGCGTCGCGGTCGAAGGCTCGTCTCGACAACAAGTACGGTCCCACGGAATATGCGGTCACCGCGACGTCCCACCGATGCGACGGACTCGAGCGGGAATCGGTCCCGATTGGTGAACCTGTTTGGAACACCACCGCACTGGTCTTGGATCGACGTCTCCACCCGGTGCCCATCGGGGTCGAAGGAGAGCTGTATCTGGCAGGAGTGCAGCTGTCTCGCGGCTATCATCGCCGCCAGGGGCTGACGGCGGAGCGATTCGTGGCCGATCCGTTCGGGGCAGCAGGGACGCGTCTCTATCGCACGGGGGACGTGGTCAAGTGGAACCCACGCGGACAGCTGATGTATCTGGGTCGGCTGGACTCTCAGGTGAAGGTGCGCGGGCTGCGTATCGAGCTCGGCGAGATCGAGACCGCGCTGGTGGCGCAGCAGACGATCGTGCAGGCCGTTGTGATCGTGCACGACGGCGAGTTCGGTCAGCAGCTGGTCGGGTACGTGGTCCCCGCAGGCGGTCGGTTGATCGACGTGGAATCGGTCCGTGCCACGGCCGGCAGGTCGCTGCCCCAGTACATGGTGCCGGATGTGCTGATGGTACTCGACGAATTGCCTCTGACCGCGAGCGGCAAGCTGGATCGGAACGCATTGCCTGCCCCGGCGTTCACGAAGCGGGAGTTCCGGGGGCCGACGACGCGCGTCGAGCGAATCGTGACCTCGGCGTTCACCGACATTCTCGGTGTCGAACAGGTGGGGCTGGATGACGACTTCTTCGCGTTGGGCGGCAATTCCCTGGTCGCGCCCAGGATCGTCGCCCGATTGAAGAAGGACCTGAGTGCGGCAGTTCCGTTGCAGTGGCTGTTCACGGATCCCGGCGTCGAAGGATTGGCCGCTCGGATCGAGAACGGAGCCACGGGTCCGGTGGAGGAAGGGTTCGGGCCGCTGCTTCGGATCCGAGCGGACGGTGAAGAGGGCACGCCGCTGTTCTGTATCCATCCCATCGTCGGACTGTCGTGGTGCTACTCGGGTCTACGTCAGTACCTCGACCCTGATCTGCCGATCTACGGCATACAGAGTCCGTCGATTCTCGAGGACAGCTATCTTCCGGAGTCTCTCGATGAACTTGCGGACCGGTACGTCCGTGAGATCCGCCAGATCCGACCATCCGGTCCGTACCGATTGCTCGGCTGGTCACTCGGCGGTGTCATCGCGCATGCGATCGCGGTCCGGATTCAGGCAGCCGGCGAGGGTGTGGAATTGCTGGCCATGATGGACAGCTTCGCCGGTCCGACGGCGGTCGAGGAAGGGTCGCCCACGGAGGTCTCGGTGCGTGAGTTGCTGGGTGGGTTCGGTATCGAAGAGACAGCAGTCGAGCGCATCTCCGACCCGAGCCTCGGTGGTGTCGCTGTCGCGCTGGCCGAAATGTCCGGGCACTCCGTAGAGCACACCGAAAAGGTCGTGAGGCGGCTCGTGTCGGCGGCGGACCGAAACTCGAGATTGATGTCGGAGTACCGGCCTGCATGCTTCGACGGAGACATTGTGTTCTTCACCGCGGCGGCCGACGATGCCACCGGCGGGAGGGCGGCCCGCGGATGGGAGAACGCGGTCACGGGGGTGGTGCACAACCACGCCGTGGCTGTCACGCATTGGCAGATGACGTCACCCGACGCTCTCGCCGTCGTCGGCCCGATCGTGAACCAGGCCCTGAGAGAGCAATCGACATCGTGAGCGAACAGGTCAGGCGAGTCGCCCGACGCTGAGCGTCAGCGCGCCGAGCATGGCCTCGCAGGACCGCGCCGCGCACGCACACGCCTGAACCGTCGCGGTGTCGATGGCCGGGCGTCCCGCCTGGGACCGCCAGAACCGCAGGGCCGTCAGCGCGACGCGCGAGATCTGCTCCGGGGCGGCGTCGGCGGGCATGCCGAGGCGGATGTGCGGCGACATGCCCTCGCCGCCGAGCACCCGCTCGAGGAGCACGACATCCGCGTCCCGCAACTGCAGACCGCCGGTGCGCAGCCCCGACAACACCCGTAACTCACGGAACACATGGGTGTCCGCGAGCAGCCGATCGGCCGCTCTGCTCAGGCTGCGGCTCGCCGACGACGGTGTCCGGGCCAGCACGGCCTTCAGCGATCTGAGCGCCGAGTGTGCCTTCAGTTCGGTGCTGCGCTGACCGAACTGCAGATGCAGTGTGCGGCGAAGGTCCTCGAGACCACTGTGCGCCGTCAGCTCACGGGCCAGTGCCGGGGCGTCGGTCGTGCCCGCGCGAATCAGCCTGACCGCGAACCGGATACCGAACAGACCGAAACAGTCGAGAAGGTCGCGTCGTTGCCGGGGCGACAGCACGAGATCGGCGTCCTCGGCGGTGAACCGTCTGACCGAACGCAGCGCGGACTCGAGTGCGCTGTCCGGAACCGCAGCGAGGACGGCGAGGTCGTCGAACTCGGTCTGACGCAGCGTGCGGCCGCGGAGCGCGAGAAGTCCCGACACGGGGAGCAGGCTCCGTTGCACCCGGCGACCCGCGTCGTCCGCGGCGGCCCGGGCCGCATCGAGGGTGCGTTCGCGACCGCCCTTCACCTCGTCGGCCCGCGACAGCACACCGACGATGCCGAGCGGACCGGCGGCCGTGCCGACCCGGGTCTGCAACTGGTCGAGCAACCGCACGTCCGCCCCGTCGGTACCTCGGGTCAGGTAGACGACGGCGTCGACGTCGCATGGCCTGTCCTCGGGAAGGAGCAGCGCCCGGGTGCGCGCCGACACGTCCCGCGAGTTCGACGACGTTCCGGGAGTGTCGACGAGCGTGAACTCGCCGAGCAGCGCCGACGGCCACCCCACCTGCAGCCGCTCCACCCGATCCGCGGTCACCGTCCCCAGATCCAGCGAGAGCCTGCCCTCGTCCCGGTGCACGGGCAGTCGCGTCCGCCGTCCGGCATCGTGGGTGAGATCGATCCGTGGCGTGGCGGACTGCTCGAACCACGTGACCACCCGGGTGCACTCGGTGGCGTCGGTGGGCGCGATCTCCTCACCGACGAGGGCGTTGAGCAGCGTCGACTTCCCGGCCTTCAGTGTGCCGGTGAGGGCCACGCGGAGCGGCTCCTCGAGGCGTGCGCCGCAGTGCCGGAGTTCCTCGACGGTGGCGGGGTCGCTGCGCAGTTCGTGCCGGGCGGCATCGATCAGCTGGCGGGTCTGCGAACCCAGGCGAGTGACGCTCATGCCGCCACCTGCCCCGCGAATCCGACGGCCTGCGTTCGGATCTGCCGCAGCGTGTCGAGCTCCGTGCGGATCTGCGACGACCGCGTCGCACGGTGGTCGTCGTGCATCTTCGACGTGTCCGTCGCCGCGCGGAGCGAATCGTCGACGGATCGGAGCATCTCGTTGGCGAGGTCGGTGAAATGGTCGCGCAGGACGCGCTGCACCTCGCGCAGCCGCTGCTTCGACTCCTTGCCCACCTGGAAGATCACGTCGTCCATCAACCTCGACACCGCCACCTTCGCCTCCGCCTGTCTGCGGGCGGTACGCGCCTTCCGATCCTCGCGATACGTGTTGGCGCCGAGCAGAACTCCCGCGCCGATCGAGAAGGGATTCACCAGTGCCAGGCCTGCGAGGCTCGTGACGAGGCCGACCATCAGCACGCCACCGTACGACCCGCGCATGCTGGAGAGGACGCGCTGTGTGAAACCCTGCGCGCTCTCGAGGGATTCGAGGGTGTTGACGGGTTCGAGCACATGATCTACGTTGTCGATGCGCAGCGCGGGAACCGGGACCTTGCCGTCCTCGGCGAAACGCTGTGCGACCGAGAGTGCGAGGGCCTGCGAACGGGTGTGGGCCATCACGAAGTTGTCCCGCACACACGTCGCGATCTCGCCGTCGAGCCAGGAACCGAACTCCTGCCATCGCGGTGCCGGGTCGGACTTGCCGATGTCCTCCTCCGCCGCGCGGATGACGGTGCGCAGACGATGACGCAGGTCGTGCTCGATGTCCGTCATCAACTCGATCGCGCCGTCGGCCAGCGTGTACTGCCAGTTCGCGGATCGCTGCCGGAGCTGATCGGCCGCCGCACGGGCTCGGGTCATCTGTTCGAGCAGTGCGGCGCCACGCTGAGGATCGCGCAGCGCATCCAGTTCGGCGCTCAGCGACAACGACAGATGGTCGGTGACGGTGCGAACATCGGCGATCACCGAATTGCGGAGCACGACATCCGCTTGTGCGACGACCTGATTGCGCAGATAGTCGACCAGCTGTGGGATGCCGGATTCGACGTCGAGTGCGTCGTCGCCGGCCTCGCGGGCGTCCGCGTGCATCAGTGCGGACACCGGCAGCAGCGGCAGAGGTAGGTCCGCATTCTGCAGGTGGGTGCGGTTGGCCTTCTGGATGTCTGCCCACTGCGGATAGAAATCGATCTTGTTGACGACGCAGATCACCACCGGGCACAGCTTGTGCACCTGCGTGAGCAGAGCGATCTCGGGTTCGGTGTATTCCTGGCTCGCATCGGAGACGAACAGCACCGCGTCGGCAGTGGGGACGAGTGCGAGGGTGTCTGCGGCACGGGCGGGGGCGTGACCGGAGAATCCGGGCGCGTCGACCAGCACAACCGGCCCGTACTCGACGACCACCGGCTCGTGCCGGGACTGCGCCGTCGCCGACACGTCCGCGTCGACGAGCGCACCTGCCACCGAACTGACACCCTTGTCGGTCAGGCCGAGCACCACGACCCGCGTCCGCGGATCCGCGAGACGAGCCTCGGTGTGCGACAGCCGGGTCAGGAGATCTCCGCGACCCGCAGTTCGGGTGAGTGCCGCGAGCCGCGCCAGCAGCGCCGCCATCGACGCGGTGGTCTCGGCAGGAAGATTCGGGCTCGAAGGGGTGGTGACGGCTGGGGATTCGGGGGTGGCGTTCATGATCTCCGCAAGAGTGGGTGACGGACGTTCGGGAGAGGGAAGTGGCGGGCCCGCGTGCAGGGGAGTCGGGCGGGCCCGCCACGTCGAGGTCAGAACACCTGCTGGTCGACGGTCGTCGCAGTCAGGCTCTGATCGTGGGTGTCGACAGTGGTACCGGAATCGGCCGTCAACCCCGACGAGAGGCTCGTCGCGCTCGTCGCGTCGAGTGACGTGCCGGTGTCGAGCGCGGTGCTCGAGTCGTATGCGGTGGCGGAGTCGTACGAGGTCGGCGCGGCGTCGGTCGTACTCGTGAGGTCGGTCGTGGTGGTGTCCGTTGTCGTGGTGTCGTTGCCGAGACCCGTGTTCGAGGTCGTGTGATCCGCCGACGAAAGATCGCTGGTCGCCGCGGTGCTGGTGACGGCCGTGGAAGGGGTGGTCTCCTGGGACTGGCCGTGGTCCGCGGCCGGTGCCGTCGCGTTCTGCGTGGCGGAGTCGGACGCAGTCGCCGCTTCTCGCGTGCCCTCGTCGGCAGAGATCGATGTGGCATCCGAATTCCGCGTATTCTGCTGATCCGCAACCTGATTCTGATTCTGCGCGGACGTCGCCGACACGGAAGTCGGTTCCGCGTTGGTCTGCCGAATCGTCGTGTCGAGGGGCTGCGACGTCACCCTCTCATCGGAGTGTGTCGACACCGGGGTCGTCGTGATCGGCTGCGTCGCGACCGGGCTGCCCTGAGTGAACGCGGGCTGGGTTGCGGAAGCGCCGGCCTGGTTCATCGGCGACTCGCCGCGGCCGCTGTTTCCGAATGAAGTCGACGGGCCGGCCTGTGCGGTCTCGTGGCCCGCTCCCGCGGCCCCAGCATTGTGGGCGTCGGTGCGTCCGTCGTGGTCAGAGGCGGCGGTGCTGTTGAGGTGGGTTTGGTCGGCGGTGTCGTGGCCGGCGTTCTCGGACCCGCGATCGCTGTTGTCGCGGGGTGAATCGTGGCGGGACTCGTCGGCCGGCTGCGAATTCTGCTGCGGCGCACCATGCTGAGAAGATTCTCCGCCGGTGGGGCTCGCAGGGTGGAGGTCGCGCAGGAGCCCGTCGAGTCCGTTGCGCAGAAGGTCCGCCGCGTGGGGTGCGCCGCCCAGGTCGGGCTGCGGTGCCTGCACGTCGATTGTGGTGTGCGGGCCGGGGACGTCGTGATCGAGGACGGCCGATGGGTGGATTTCGCTTCTCGTCATGAGTGCTCCTTCATCTCGGGTTTGCCCCTTCGAGGCGACTGCCGACGACGTTATGGGCCGTTCCTGGGAAGACCATGGGAGGACGCTGCACCTTCCCTAGGGGCGCGCGAAGCCACGTACACAGGAACATCGCAGGAAGCACACAGCGGTCGGCACAGGAAGGCGGTCTAGCGTTTCGATCGGCGGGAAAGGCACCTGCTGTCACCACGGAACGGAGATCACGACATGCGGACATCGATGGGGATCAGTATGGGTTCCGACTCGTTCGTGTCCGCACAGATGCACGGTGAATGGCCGACGCACCAGGCGGACGACGGATTCACGGTGGTGCGGCACTCGGCCGAACTCGCGCTGTCGTCGAGCAGCGCACCCACCCTCGGCCCGCACCGCAGCGGACCGCTTCCGCAGGGCAGCATCGTGTTTCGTGACTTCATCGACAGGGTCGGCGATCCCGTTCCGGTGATCGGCGACGACGGGACCCGGACCCCGGCCGTGCAGCTGGTGACCACCGCGCTCGACTGCCTCATTCGTGGCCGCACCCCGGTGCCCGGCCATGTGGTGGTCGCGGCTCCCGCAGCCTGGTCGGGATACGCCGTCGAGGAACTCGAGGACGAGATCCGACGATGGGGCCTCTTGCAGAATCGCACCCTCACGGTGATCCCCGAAACCAGTGCGGCACTGACATGGATCTCCCGGGTCGAGAAACTCGACGAATTCTCGACACTGCTGCTGTGCGACGTCGGAGCCCATTCCCTCGACCTGACCCTGGCCACGAGGCGCGGCGCTGATTTCGGTGTGGTCCGATCGACGCGGAGCACCGACTTCAGCGGAGACCACGCAGACCGGCTGCTGATGGGACATGTGGTCGCGCTCATCCAGAACGCGAACCCGGACTTCGACGTCGACGATCCTGCCCACCGCGGCGCGCTGACCGAACTCGCCGCCCGCTGCCGGAGTGCAAAAGAGCGGTTGTCGCAGGACACCTCTGCCGTGGTGACCGTCGCGCTTCCCGATATCCGACGTCAGATACGCGTCATGCGTTCCGAATTCGAGGATGTCATCCGCGGATCACTCACCCGGGCCGCGAACACGGTGGCACGTGAACTCGTAAGCCTCGACGAGACCGGCACCCCAGTCGACGCCGTCGTCCTCCTCGGCGGCGGAGCGGCGGTCCCGCTCGTGACGGAGCTGCTCTCGACGGCCGTGAACGTCCCACTCGTCGTCTCATCCGAGCCGGCGACGGCGTCCGCCCGCGGCGCGGCGGTCATCGCCGAACGGGCATCGCTCGAACAATCGGGTTCCCGGGTGATGTCGGCACCGGGACCGCGGGTGAAACCACCGGCGGCGCCACGACCGATCGTGGCGGCAGCGTCGTCGCCCCCGTCTGCATCGGCCGAGGCGCCGACCCGACGCGTCGCGCCGACCAGTGTGCCGGTGAGGAAGACACAGAAGTCCGGTATCCGGGGATGGATGGTTGCGGCAAGCGCCGCCGCGCTCGTCCTCCTCGGCGCAGGAGCGGCGGCAACCCTACTGGTCGGCCGGGACGACACGCCCTCGGCAACGACCACCACAACCTCGTCCGTCGAACAGGCCTCGTCCGCCGACGAGACTGCGCAGGACGACACTTCACAGGACGGCACCGTGCAGGAGTACACCGTGCAGAACCCGGCACCCGCCCAGCCGATGGGCGGCGGAACGCCGGGCCGCGGCGGCGCCGGACCACGGTAGTTCAGACCTCGGTGAGAGCGCCAGCCGACAGTGAGGCGTAGATGAGCATGAACACGAACAACATCCAGCCCGCTCCCTGCCAGACCTGCCACCGGCCACCGGCCCGCCACACCCGGTAGGTCTGCACGAAAGCTCCGACCCCGCCCACGAGCAGCAACGCGGGTGGGCCGAAGACAAGGACGTACTTTTCTCCGCCGGCACACTCCATCATCGACTCGGCGCAGTCACCGGACCCGATCGACATCCACGCGACCGAGAGGAGCGCAACGACCACTGCACCGCCCATGACCGCCACCGTGTACTTGGCGGCGCGGCGAAAAGTGAGATCGGCGCCCGAAGTCATCATGTCGGAGGTTACGCCGTGCGCAACGCGGGCCGTCACGGAAAACAGCAGCGCCCCCACCGTGATCGGTGGGGGCGCTGCTGTTCACTGCTGTCGGCTAGCTCTTCCGGCCAGGGGCCTTCGCGCCCGCCTTGAAACCGAGTCCGCCAGGCTTGGCCGGCGGCGGAGCCTTCACCGTTTCCGGTGCCTTGCCGTTGGATCCGTCGCCGTTCGACTCCTCGACCTTCGGAGCCGCGGTCTCGGTTGCCTCGGCCTTCGGTGCTTCAGCTGCGGGAGCCTCGGCCGCGGGTGCTTCGGCCTTCGGAGCTGCGGCCTTGGGGGCCGCGGCCTTGCGGGCTCCGGGAGCCTTGGCGCCGCTCTTGAAACCGAGCCCACCGGCCTTCGCCACCGGGGGAGCCTTCGGCGCCTCGGCAGCGGGGGCCTCCGAAGTGGAGGACGTGTCGGCGACCTGCGGTTCGGAAGCCGGGGGCTCGGCAGCCTGGGGTTCGGCGACTGCCGGCTCGGCGGGAGCGTCCGCGGGAGCGGCCTTCGCGCCGGGAGC
>NZ_LTCZ01000312.1:11286-50811 GCF_001583455.1 Rhodococcus sp. LB1
GCCTTCGCGCCGGGAGCCTTGGCGGCACCCTTCATCTGCAGACCCTTGCCGCCCGGTGCCTTCGCGCCGCCGGCGAGTCCGAGGCCCTTGGGCTTGGGTGCCTCCGCTGCAGGCGCCTCCGTACCGGCAGCCTCGGCCGGAGCGGGAGCAGCCTTCTTGGCGCCGGGTGCCTTCGCACCGCCTGCCATGCCGAGCCCCTTGCCGGGTGCCTTGGCGCCGGGAGCCTTCGCCCCGGGTGCCTTGGCCAGGCCCTTCATCGCCAGGCCCTTGCCTGCGGGAGCTTCCGTGGCGGCCGGCGTTGCGGCGGCCTCCTCGACCTCCTCGACGCGCTCCTTCTCCACCACCTCGGCCTTGGCCTCGGCTGCTGCGGGTGCGGCCGGCTCGGCCGGCTTCTCGCGGGGGATGACCTTGATGTTCTCGCTCAGCTTCTCGGGCTCGAGCCGCGCGATGGACGAGAGCATCAGCTGGGCGACGTCGACGACCTCGACACCCTCGCCCTGACCGGACTCCTGGCGAGCGGTGACACCGTCGGTGAGCATGACGCGGCAGAACGGGCAGCCGGTCGCGATCTTCTTCGGATCCGTGCTGAGCGCCTCGTCGACCCGGTCGATGTTGATGCGCTTGCCGATGTTCTCTTCCATCCACATGCGGGCACCACCGGCACCACAGCACATGGACCGTTCGCCGTGACGGGGCATTTCCTTCAGCTTGACGCCGGAGGCTTCCATCAACTCGCGGGGTGCGTCGTAGACCTTGTTGTGGCGGCCGAGGAAGCAGGGGTCGTGGTAGGTGACGTCCTCACCGACGGACGCGACCGGAATCAGCTTCTTCTGGCGGACCAGGCGGTTGAGCAGCTGAGTGTGGTGAACCACCTCGTACTCGCCGCCGACCTCCGGGTACTCGTTGCCGAGCGCGTTGAAGCAGTGCGCGCAGGTGACGACGATCTTGCGCTTGCGCTGCTCGACGCCGTCGAAGACCGAGTTCAGCAACTCGATGTTCTGCATGGCGAGCTGCTGGAACAGGAATTCGTTACCCGCGCGGCGAGCGGAGTCACCGGTGCACGTCTCGTCGGCGCCGAGCACCATGAACTTCACGCCGGCGGTGGCGAGCAGCTCGGCGACGGCCTTGGTGGTCTTCTTGGCACGGTCCTCGTAGGCGCCGGCGCAGCCGACCCAGAAGAGGTACTCGTAGTCCTCGAAGCTGTCTGCATCCTGGCCGAACACCGGGATCTCGAAGTCCATCTCATTGATCCAGTTGAGACGGTCCTTGGAGTTCTGACCCCAGGGGTTGCCCTTGTTCTCGAGGTTCTTGAACAGGCCGGCCAGCTCGGAGGGGAACTCCGACTCGATCAGCACCTGGTAGCGGCGCATGTCGATGATGTGGTCGACGTGCTCGATGTCGACGGGGCACTGCTCGACACACGCGCCACAGTTGGTGCAGCTCCACAGCGTCTCGGCGTCGATGACCGGAGCCAGCTCGCCTTCGACGGTGTCGCCGACCAGCTTGCGCTCGGCCTCCCGGCGTGCAGCCTCGGGGATCGCGGCCAGCTTGGCCTCGTCCACGGCGCCGTCACCGTTCACCAGGCCTACCTCGTCGCCGCCCATGTCCTTGCGGCCACCGGCCAGCAGGTACGGGGCCTTCGCATAACCGTGGTCGCGCAGCGACGTGATCAGCAGCTTCGGCGACAGTGGCTTGCCGGTGTTCCACGCGGGGCACTGCGACTGGCAGCGACCGCACTCGGTGCAGGTGGTGAAGTCCAGCCAGCCCTTCCAGGAGAAGTCCTCGATGTTGCCGGCGCCGAACGTGTCGGTATCCGGATCGGCGTCCTCCATGTTGATGGGCTTGCCACCCGACATCATGGGCTTGGCCGCACCGAGGGCGACGTCGCCGTCGTCCTCACGCTTGAAGTAGATGTTCGCGAACGCCGCGAAGCGGTGCCAGGCGACACCCCAGGTGATGTTGCGGCCGACGACGTAGAGCCAGATCATGCCCGACATCAGCTTGACGAAGGCGAAGAACGCGACCATGTTCGGGCTCGCGGGCAGCAGTTTCGCAAGGTTCATCGTGAAGAAGTCGGTCCACGGGTTGGCGTGGCCGTAGGTGGCGATCTTGCCGGCCTTCACGAAGATCATGCCCAGGCCCTCGATGAGGACGACGGCCTCGACGAAGTACGCGGCCTTGAAGTCGGAACCACTGAAACGGGACAGCCGGGCGGGCACACGGGGGTGGTTGAGCTGGCGGATCACGATCAGTGTGGTGATACCGATGACCGTGCCGAGACCCAGGATCTCGTCGATGAAGTGGTAGACGGCGGTGTTGCCGACCAGCGGCCAGTGGAACGCCGGGTCGAACGTCTGCCCGTACGCCTCGAACCACACGATGGCTCCGAGCATGAAGCCGACCATGACCAGCCAGTGAGCCCAGCCGACGGTGCGGAACTTGCTCATGCGGGTGTGCGCGATGAACTCGACGCACATCTGCTTGAAGCGCGGGAAGAAGGGGCGCCATCGGTCCGGGGCCGACTGGCCGATCCGGACGACGTTGACCATCTTCAATGCGCCAGTGATGAAGGAGAACCAACATACGAGGCTCAGCAGCACGCCGATGGTGCCCAACGTGATCGTCAGGGCATTCATGTCGCGGCCTTTCGTTTCAGGGCGGCAGGGCGGCCACCTCGGGACTGCTCGTGATCCTAACGCTTGCTAAGTTACCCGCTAGTAACTTGATTAGTCTACCTGCGGGTAACTTACCGGTGTTCGGCGGGATCTCTGCAGCTCGGGCGCCGATAGGGCATGTGGTGCATGCCACAATCGGACTTTCTGTTCGTCACGTTAAAGGGTCGGAATTGCGGCGCTCACCCAAGGTCGCCCTAACTTCGGCCGAAGGCCGCCGGAGGCCGTCCGAGCGGCTTCGTGAGAGGGCTTCAGGGGTCGTTTCCGTCACGAATTCGACGCGGTTGCATTGCGGCCGGATAACGATGGGCAAATATTCCGCGCACGCACGTCCGTCCTGTCGATAACCACGCCGAGTGACGTAATTCATCTCGTGTAATTCGCGCGAATTACACCCGTTCGATTTGCTACCGATCGGTAACTTGCGGGCGCGATGAATTTTTCGTCAATGAACATTTCGGCCGTGATTCCGCTGTTACTCTGAGCGTGTTTTCCGGCCCTGGCCAGCGGCCGCACGGGGGGCCGTGCAGTGCACTTCGATCACACCAGTACTTCGTCGGGACGCTCCTGGAATGAGGCATCAATGATCGTGAGAAAAGCTGCAGTGACGGCAGGCATGGCGGTGGCCGCCATTGGTCTTGCTGCCGGAGTGTCGCATGCGGGGCCAGTGGCAGCACCCGCTCCTGCGGCGCCTGTTCCGGCAACGGCGGCGCCCGCGGTTCCTTCGCTGCCGTTCCACGACGTCGCGTCCCGCGAGGAGAACGACAGGGCGTTCGGCCAGTTCGGTGCGCAGGTCGGCATCGCCGTCACGGTCGGAAGCCTGGTCGGAACGATTGCGGGGGCCGGAATCGGCTGTGTCGCAACACTTCCCGCTGGCTGCGTCGCCGGACTGGTGACTGGGGCCGGGATCGGCGGGGTCGTCGGAACCATCGTCGCCGGTGGTCCCACTCTCGGTGTCAGTGCGTACCAGTTGTGGGACGTACAACGCCGCTCCGGGGACGTCGATCTACGCGGACAGGGACGAGTAGAGAGCGCCTCGCCTCGGCGCCCGGCCCCGTCGTGTCCCGCACGGCGGGGCCGAGTCGTGCGTGGGGGCCGCCGGGAAGAAACCGACCGGTTCCCCGCTTTGTGTAGGAATAACTACATCCCTGGCTGGTGCCATTCTTGGAATTCGATCCCGCTGCCGTTCTGAGTGCAATTTTTCATAACCCTTCGCAGACTATTTCGCGAGCGCCTTTTCTCGAGGCGAGACTCAATTGGGATCTGTCACAGCCGCAAGTTACTGTTTAGCAACGGATGGGGTTGAAACCTTAAGGGGATGGAATGAAGTTGCGTCGTTTCGTTACGACTTCGGCACTTTTGGTGGGTGTGCTCGCGACCGGGTCCGGGGTGGCGGTCGCGGAACCCGTCGCTGAGCCCGGCACCGAAATCGGATACGAGTCCCACATCGAGGACCGCACGGTCGTGACCACGATCGACGCCGGCGCCTTCGCGCTCGCATCGGACGGGAAGTCCGTCGCGATCAAGGATGCGGGTGGGGCAACTGTCGTTTCCCTCCCGCTTGCGTACCGGTTCGACGGATTGCAGTTCCCGTTCGAGGAAGAGATCACCGAAGACGGAAAGACCCTGCGCCTGACGCCGAGCGTCGACAAGGCCGAGGCGACGCCGATCTCGCCCGAGGATCGGATCACGCCCATCGCGCTGCGCGACGTGGCGTCGATCGACGAGAACACCAGGGCCCAGTCGGCGTTCCAGCAGCAGCTCGGCATCGCGATGACGGTCGGCAGTCTCGGCGGCACCATCGTGGGCGGAATCCTGGGATTCGCCGTCGGCTGCGTGGTCGGGACGCCGGTCGCGGTCTTCGGATGCCTGCCGTTCGGCGTGACGGGCGCGGGAATCGGTGCCCTTCTCGGCACGATCGTGGTGGGCGGCCCCACGCTTGCCATCGCCGGTATCGACCTGATCAACACGCTGAACGCACCGCCCGGCACCACGAAGTGGGTGAAGTAGCCGCACCCGGCAGTACCTGAGACGCCGCCCGCCTCCCTTCGGAGGCGGGCGGTTCGTCGTTGTGCGGCCTCGCGGAAGTGAACCTCGTCACACCCGCGGAGGTGACCTGCCTGGTTAGCCCATGCTTAGGCTAACCTTCGTCCGTCACAGCGCTGCTCTCGAAACGGATCTCGATGAACCTCCGACGGTTTACTGCCACCTCCATGCTCGTCGTCGCGGCGATGGGCGTCGGAGCGGCCACGTCATACGCGGATCCGGCCGCCGCACCCCAGCCGGGTGCGGAACAGGGCATCCCGAACATCAACTACCAGACCGCTCGCGACGGTGACGCCGCTGTGGCCACCCTCGACGCCGGCGCCTTCTCGATCAACGCCGCGAACGACACCGTCGACGTGGTCGACGACGGCGGCCGCGTCGTCGCCTCCATTCCCACGTTCTTCCGGGTCGACGACCTGCAGCATCCCTTCGCCGTGGCGGTCGACGAGTCCGCTCGCGTCCTGCGACTCGTCCCGAACATGGATCCGTCGGCCGCGACCCCCGTCCCCGTGTCGGAACGCCTCACCCTCGACGGCGTCGCCGCACCGCAGGACAAACAGGAACGCGACGACCGCGCACTCGACGACTTCCAGCAGCAACTCGGGATCACGAGCGCGATCACCGCGATCGTCGCCGCCATCATCGGCGGGGCGATCGGCTGCGCGATCGGCGTCATCCCCGGAACGGCTGCGCTGGTGATTCCGTTCCTGGGCCTCGCGGGGCCGGTGGCTGGGTGCATCGGAGGTGCGCTGATCGTCGCGCCCGTCGTCGCGCTCGCCGGCACCATTGTCGTCGGCGGCGGCGCCTTGGTCGTTCTGGGCATTCAGTACTTCAACACCATCAACAGCCCGTTCGTCGCACCGGAACCCACGGCATGAGCGGCCGCTTCGCACGGAACCTGCGGGCCGTCACCGGAGCAGCGTTCCTCGTCGTCGCGGCCCTCGGGATCTCCGCCGGGACCGCACACACAGCTCCACTGACGCAGCAGGATTCGTCCGACATCGGCTACGAGGCGCACGCCGAGGGGGAGTCCGTCGTCACGTCGATCGACGCGGGCGCCTTCCGGATCACCGGCACCAGGGAAGCGATCGAGGTGGTGGACGACAGCGGCAAGGTGGTGGCCGCACTGCCGCTCACGATTCGGGTCGGCGACGCCGTCTATCCGATCGACGCCGACCTCGACGGGCGGACGGTGACGCTCACCCCGCAGGTTCCCGCCGACGTCGCGTCGTCCCTGAAATCGGTTGCGCAGGACGGATTCGACACTCAGGAAGAACGTGACGACTCGGCGCTCGCCGACTTCAACAGCTACCTCGGTTACGCGACGCTGATCGGCGGCCTGATCTTCGGTGTGATCTTCGGCGCCGTGGGTCTCGCGGTCGGGTGCGGCCTGTTCGCCGTGACCGTGATCGGCACGCCGGTCGGGTGCCTCGGCGGGCTGCTGGCGGGATTCGCCGCCGGCGGGCTGGCCGGAACCATCTTCGTGGGCGGCGCCGCACTGGTGATCCTCGGAATCCAGTACCTCGTCACCATCAACACGCCGTTCGTTCCGCCCGCGCCCGAGCCCACCGCCTGATCAGTTCCCGCGCCCACGGTAGCCGTCGAGGAAGGCCGCGACCCCGTCGGTGACGATGGCCGACACCTCGTCGGCGCCGAGGGGAATGGCGCCGTGGAACGTGCGTTCGGAGATCTCCGCCCCCACCAACAGTGCGAAATGGTGTGCGGCCCTGCGTGGATCGCCGACACGGAGAAGACCGGAGGCGTCCAGTCGCGCGAATGCGTCCGCCAGTGCGTGCTGGACGCGGCGCGGTCCGGCCTCCTGCCAGGCGTCGAGCGCGGCCTGCGGGAAGTGGGCCGCCTCCGCGTTGATCTGCCGCACCATGGCGAAGTGGTCCGCGAAGTCCCGGGTCGGGATCGTGACCCACTCACGGCCGAGTGCGACGAGATCCGACTCGAGGTCGTTCACCTCGCCGAGGTGCCGGTCGATCATGTCCGTCTGACTGTCGGCCACCCGCGTCGCGCTGTCCCCGATCACGGCGAAGAACAGCTGTTCCTTGCCGTCGAAGTGGTCCAAGCCCGTCGGCTTCGTGTCGCACGGCGGGATGGGCGGCGGACTCCGTGCGGTCGAACAGCTGCGGTTGGTGTTCGCGGAACTCCACGCGGTCACGGTCCGCGACAGTGTCAGCTTTCACGGTGCGTGGGCGGTGTTCGACGAGCACGGGGAGCCGCTCGACCCGGCAGTCAGGTCGAGTGCGGTCAAGAACATGCTCGACCAGATCGAATGGTGGGGCACCACCCTGCGGGATGCCCGGGCGGTCCGGCCCTACGCGGCCTGAGTGCGCGACCGACGACAGCGGCCCGCATCCCGAAAGGGAAGCGGGCCGCTGTCGCAGGTGGAGTGCGTTACGAGGTGCGCACGCGCAGACCCGGGTTCTCGGCCAGCACCTCGTTGATCGGGGTGGCGAACAACTCGGGGCTCTCGCCGAGAACGAATGTGACGACGTCCGCGACCTGGCAGATCGGGTACTGCCCGACGTTGGAGGCGCTCGAAATTCCGAGTGCCAGCGTGCCGGTCACGATCGTGCCGCCGCTGTCGCCCTGCAGGGCGCACATGCTCGTCGAGAAGCTGTCGGCCAGCGTGCGTTCACCGACCGAGACGGTCTGCGCGACAGACGTGACGACACCGCACGTGAAACCGGTGGTCAGACCCGACTTGCACACCGGGGCGCCGACAATCGGGTCGGCCGTACCGGTGATGGCGACCGGCGCTGCGCCGGGAACCCGGACGCCGTTGTTCTCGAACCGGTGCGCGGCGTTGTCGTCGGCCCGGATGATCGAGTAGTCGTGGATGTCCAGGCTGGTCTTGGCGAAGGTGCCGATCCGCGGACCGGTGCCACCCGGGACCAGGGAGAACGCCTCCGACGCCTCCGAGGTGCCGGCAGCGTCCCGGTTGGGGTCGCAGTGTCCTGCCGTGATGTTCACCGGACCGCCCGAGCTGTCGGTGCCGTTGAAACCGAGCGAGCAGCGCAGTCCGACTCCGCCGCCGAGCGAGCCGTACGCGTCGCCGCCCAGCAGGGCGTCGGCGGGGAGCGGTTCGGCGATGGGGGTGAGGTCGGTGGACGGCAGCGGAGCGGCCGTGGCAGGCGACTGCACGACGCGTGCGCCCTTCAGGAAGTCTGGAAGCTGCAACCCGCCCACGTTGTCCGCACGGAGCACGAGATCGTTGTTCACGATGTCGATTGCCACGCCGCGAACGAGATCCGCGACGGCAGGCGGCTGGGTGTCCAGCCACCCGTCGAGCGACTTCACCTGAGCCTGCAGGCTGCTCTCGCTCTGGGCCACATCCTTCACCTGGAAGCCGGCCTTCTCGGCCGCGGCGACGGCGGCGTCCTTGTCGGCACCGTCGGCCAGCCCGACGATCGGGGTGCCGGCATTGTCGAGCCACGTTCCGGCGAACGCATCCGGGAACTGGGTGCGGGCGATCTTCGCGAACTCGGCCAGCTTCTGGCCCAGCTCGGAGTGCTCCAGGTACTGGTCCGGGCTCAGCGACAGATCACGCTGGATAGCGTCGATCAGTTCCGCGGGAAGCTTGGCGGCCTGGTCGGACACTCCGGGCTCGACCGGATCGGCCTGAGCGGAGGCGGCGACCGGGCCGAGGAGCAGCAGCGCGGCGGAGCCGAACACGGCGGCACGACGTGCGATGGAGCTTCGCATGGGGGCCTTTCTGATGTTTGTTTGTTCGCAGTTGCCTCGCGGGCGCATACGAATACGACCCCCCGACAGGTAAGGCCGTACACAGTCGGAGTCGACTATATGGGTTCGCCCCGTCTATTCCCACCTGTAACACTCTCGGTGGACGACGCAGCAGGACAAAGCGGACACCACGCCGGAATACACCTGTGCCCGGTGTCCGAGAGCAACGGACACCGGGCACAGGGTGGAGCGGTGGAGAACTAGTCGGAGATGGTGCGCACGCGCATCCCGGATCCGATCGTGTCCACGATGTCCGCGACCGGGATACCCAGGCTGGCGGTGCCACCCTCCGGTGCCAGCACCAGATTCGCCTCCGTGCAGTTGGGGGCGCCACTGGCGTTGGAACCACTGGTAATACCCAGCGCGAGGGTTCCGGTGACGATGGCGCCGCCGCTGTCACCCGCGAGAGTGCAGGCCGTGCCGGCGAAACCGTTGACCACACGGCTCGAACCGTCGGCGACGAACAGCTGCGTCTCGACGTGATCGGCCGCCACCACGCCACACGTGAACGACGACGTCTGACCCGACTTGCAGATCGGGGCGCCGACGACGGGCCGGGCGGTGCCGGTGATCTCCAGCGTGGTGCCGTTCGCACCGCGAACCGCGGGACGGTCCAAACCGGCCTTGACGCCTGCCTCATTGAGCTTGATCACCGAGTAGTCCAGCTTGTCGGCCGGGTTGCCCACCGACGACTTCGAGAACGCGCCGATCTGCTGGCTGTCGTCGACGTTCTGGTGGTTGGGGAGGAACACCGGCGACGGCTGACCCTCGGCGGGGTTGCAGTGTCCGGCGCTGATGTTCACGGCCTGGCCGCTGTCGTCCACGGCGTTGAAACCCAGCGAGCAGACGGAGATCTCCGAGATCGGCGTCTTCGGCAGCTCACCCGCGGTGGTGATGTAGGTGTCACCGGCGAGGGGGCCCCGCTCCACCGGACCGCCGCCGCCGGGGCTCAGCATGACCTTGACGTTGGCGAGCAGCGTCGGCAGGTTCAGCGCCTGGCCGATGGGGCTGTTGACGACGTCGATGACGACGCGGTTCTCGAGGACGTCGATCGACGCGGAGTTGACCTGGGAAGCCACGTCCTTCGGCAGTCCCGCGATCCAGCCGTTCACGTCGGAGAGGGTCTTCTCCAGGCCGTTCGCGGACACGGGCGCAATACGGGTGTCGTACCCGGCCTTGGCTGCGGCATCGGCGGCCTCGTCCGTGGTGACCGCGACGACGGGCTGACCGTCGAGACCGATCCAGGCCCCGGCGAAGTCGTCGGGATGCTGCTCCCGGAAGTCCTCGGCGTAACTGCCCAGCTCCTGTGCCTTCGCGGCGCGGTCGAGGTACTCCTGCGGGCTGATCTTCAGGTCGCGGGTGATGGCCTCGACGAGTTCGGCCGGCAACTTGTCGGCGCTCAGCTGAGTGGTGTCGGGCTGCGTAACAGGGTCGGCCTGGGCGGCAGTGGAAAACGGAAAGAGAAGAAGCATTGCCGAGGCGCCTACAACAGCGGCGCGGTGCGCCAGCACGTTACGCATGAAATCCCTTCTGCACGGAATCCGTTCACTGAGGATTCCTTCTGGGGTGGGTATCAGCGCCCCACCTTAAGCTACGGACGGGTCGGCCCGTCGGGGAGGTGTGACCGAAGCCTCACTGACCTGGACTTTTCAGAGCGGGCTTCGCGGGCGTGGTCGTGGTGGTGATCGCGGCCGCGGGTTCCTTCATCGTCGTCGTCGTGGTGGTTGTTGTCGTTGTGGTGGTGGTCGTCTCCGGCGGCGTCGTCGTGGTCGTCGCGGCGGTCGTGGTCGTAGTGGTCTTCGGGACCGTGGTGATCGAGGGGAGGGTGATGACCGGCGTCGTCGAGGGCGGAGGCGGCGGCACGAACACGGATGTCGTCTCCACCGGTGCAGGCGGGGGAGCGATCGGGACCGGGGCTTCAACCTCCGTCGTCACGGCCACCTCCTGCGTGCTCGCCGTCGGGAAGACCGCGGGTGGAGCCTGCGTGGGTCGTGCGCTGGACGTCGTCACCGACGCGGTCTGGGCGTCCTGGATCGTCGGGACCGCGGTGCTGCCGTTGCCGGTGAGCGCGAACGCGAGCGCCCCACCAGCCACCACCAGTGCGGCCGCGGCGACACCGGCGATGATCAGCGGCCGACGGTTCGTGCGCTTGGCGGGTGGCGTCGGTGTACTCGTGGGAGCGGACGCCTCGGTCTCGGCGGGCGGATACGCGTCGGCGGCAGCGGCCGCGGCCGCGGGCACCGCCGTCACGGCGGAGTACGCGGTGTGCATCGGGGCCTCGACGATCGGAATCGACTCGGTGTCGGCGCTCGTGTCCTCGTCGGTCAGTGCCAGCCCGGCCGCCAGCAGTGCCGCGCCGTGGGCCGGGGATTCCGGTGAGGCGGCGAGCGCCACCGACTCCGGGATGAGTGTCGCCTCGCCCAGACCCATGTAGTCGAGGGATTCGCGCAGCTTCGTGACGATCTCCGGCGGCCAGTCCGACGGATGGGTCGCGGTGACCTTCACCGTCCCCGACAGTCCGTCTGCGGCCTCCCGGAACAGGCAGAACATCGCTGTCGCGACGAGGTCCTCGGCGCGGGTCAGCGAACCCGCGTACTCGATGCCCGCGGGCTCACCGACGCGGGTGAGGAAGTCGCGGACGGCGCCGGTCGATTCCGTGCCGGGGTCGCCGAGTTGAACCGTGCCGTCCGGGGCCGTGAACAGGACGGACGGGTGTTCGATCGTCCTCACATCGGTTCCGGAAGCGGTCACCACCGCTGTGGAAACCGAATCGCCGACGGTGAGTCCGACTCCGGTGGTCATGAAAGGTCCTTACTGGCACGGTTCGAGGGAGTGCGTCATCGCACCATGCACAGTGTGTCGCCTGCCGCAGTCGAATGGTTACACGGGGCTGTGCGCCTTCGGCGCCCGTGAGTACTTATCAACCACCCGCGGTTGATAAGTACTCACGGGTCAGGAGTCGGCGGAATACCCGTGGCCCATCGCACGCAGCATCGACAGCAGCTCCGACCGCGACCCGGCGCCCAGCCGCCGCCGGATCCGGGCCACATGGTGCTCGATCGTCTTGGCGGAGATGTAGAGGCGTGACCCGATCTCCCGGTACGTCAGCCCCTGGACGAGCAGTTCGGCCACCTCGGCCTCGCGGTCGGTGAGCGATCCCGGCGTGCTCGGGCTCGACACGACCGCGGAGTCGGTGCCGTTGCCCGCGGACGTCGGCTGTCGCAGGGCCCTCGCGACCTGCAGGAGCGTGGTCGCGACCTTCGTGTCGGACGCGCGCAGTGCTGCTTCACCCGCGAGGCGCGCGCCGTCCCACGGCAGGCCGATCCGGTCGAGGGTGCGGGCCGCGTCCTCGACGGATGCGGCGTCGATGTCGCCCTGCAGCACGCGTAGCCAGGCGCGACCGGCGGTAGCGAGCCCGGACGCGTACGTGCTGACCTTGGCGGCCTCGCCGAGCGCGCGGGCGTGGGGCATCAGGTCTGCGGGGCATTCGGCGAGGATCGAGGCCTGCACGCCGTACCAGTGCAGCGCCGATCCCCACATCGCCGGCTCGCCGAGCGTCCGCAGCAACGACTGCGCGTCCTCGACGAGGTGAGTGATCCGGGCGGGTTCGCCGACCCGGATCGACGTCAGCCACAGTTCGCCGAGCGGCAGCAGGCTCAGCAGGTCCACCGAGTACTCGGCGAGCACGCCCTGCGCGCCCGCCCAGGCCTGGAGCAGTGCCGCGTTGTCGCCGGTGCGCCGGGCCAGCCCGACCCGCAGGCCGTGGACGAACAGCAGATCGCGCTGCCGCATCGACGCGGCGTCGAGGCCGTCGAGCCGGGACTGCGCCGCGGCGAGGTCGCCGCGGACCATGGACGTCCAAGCGGTGAGCAGCTGATGCCGGTTCGCGGTGACACAGCCGGGCTGTTCGGCTTCCCGTGCCCGGGCGAGGACGGCGTCCGCGTGGGCGAGTTCGCCGCAGTGGAGTGCGGCGAGGGCTGTGATAGCGGCGGGGGAGTCGGGCAGCACCCGTGGCCGGGACGCGCGACCGGGCAGCGACAGCGCACGCGTCAGTGAGTTCAGTGCCGCGTTGGCGGACGCGGTCACCGACTGGACGAGTCCGGTCGCGACGAGTGCGGCGCCGGCGGTGGCGGCGGTGGGGGGTGAGCCCGCGCTCGTGGCGAGGACGGCTTCGGCGTCGTCGAGTCGCCCCGCGACCACCAGGACGGAGGCGGCGAGGGAGGCGTCGGCGCCGGCCCGGTCCGCGCCGAGCCAGGCGTACAGTTCGGCGCTGCGATCGATCATGCCGCAGAACGCGGCGCCGGCGGCCGAAATCCTGACCGCCGCAGCGAGTTCCGCATCGTCGACGGTGCCGGACCGTTCGAGGACCGAATCGGCCAGCCCGACCGCGGTATCGAGGTCGCCGTTCAGGGCGCAGGCCTCGGCGTATGCGACGACGGCGGTGTCGCCGAGCCTGCCGGCCCGGCCGGCTTCGGCGTACAACGCGACGGCGGTGGCCGGTTCGGCGAGTTCGGCCTGGGCGCAGAGGAATCGGCTCAGTTCGTCGCTCGGTGTGCCGGTCGCGGCGACCGCGCGGGCGACGGGCAGCGTGAGCGTTCCGCCGTCGACGTGATGGGTGAGCAGGCGGCGAGCGAGCGTGTTCAGCCGGTTCTCACCGAGCGTCGTCGTGAGATGTGTGCGGTCGGCGTGAACCAGCGTGTCGCGTTCGTCGACCCAGCCGTCCGCGCGGAGCGCGTCGACGGCGGCACGGGCACTAGCGGGTTCGATGTCGAGTACTCGGGCGACCACGGTTTCGTCGAGGTCGCTGCCGAGCAGAACCAGTGCGAGAGCGGACAGTTGCGGGCCGTCGAGCTCCGCGAGTTCCGTGGGAGGAAACGGTGAGGGCAGCGTGGACACCGGCGCCCTATCCGCCGTTGCCGAGGACGCCGGGCACCAGGCCGGTGACTCCGCCGACGACGCCGCCGACCGTGTCGCCCACTCCGTTGACGGTGTCACCCACCGCGCCGGCTCCGCCGACGATGGTGTTGGCGATCGCGGCGCCGCCGTCGGTCTGGGGAACGCTCGGGGCCGGAGCGGGGGCCGGTGCGGGTGCGGGAGCAGGGGCCGGTGCGGGTGCGGGTACTTCGGCCGCGGGTGCCGGTGCGGTACCGGGCGCTGCGGCAACCGGTGCGGCGACGGCCGGTGCCACCGTGCCGGGTGGGACGGTGCCGGGTGCGGCGACCGGGGTGGCGACGCCGGCGGCGGTGCCGGGGACACCGGTTGCGGCGGCGATGCCCGCCGCCTCGGTGCCGGGAGTGGTGGCGCCCGTCGCGGCGGCCTCGGCAGGAACACCGGACGTGGACGCCGCGCCCGCCGACGTGCTCGACGACTGCGAGGTGGTGGAACCCGAGCTGGACGACGACGGTGCGACGTCGAGGGCGGTGCCGAGCGACAGCCCACCCGCGGCGAGCAGGGCGATGGCCGCGGCGGAGGCGGTGATGATCCCGGCCTTCTTCTTCCGCGACATGCCGGCGGCGGGCTCGGTGAGGGTCGGTGCGGGGGTGCGGGTGGCGAGGACGACGGTCTCGGCGTCCGGCTCGACGGTCTCGGCGGCGGCGGGCGCTGCCGAGACCGGTGCCGCGGTGGGCACGACGACCGGCATCCGCGCGACGGTCGGGGCGGCGGCGCGTCCCGCCTCGTTGTCGGCGGCGAGCAGGGCTGCGCCCATGGCCGCGGTATGGCCCGGACGTTCGGCCGCGACGACGGGTACCCGCAGTTCCGCCGACAGCAGTTCGGCGACCAGCGGGATGGCGGCGCTGCCGCCGGTGAGCACCACCTGGGTGACGTCGCTGGATTCGAGGCCGGCGGCGTGGATGCTCTCGCGCACCAGCGTCACCGATTCCTGCAGGGACTCGCGGATCAGGTCTTCGAGTTCCGAGCGCACGAACCGCACGTCGGTGGAGATGCCGGGCAGCTCGATGCCGATCGTGGCCTCGGTGTCGGAGGACAGGGCCTCCTTCGCCGCGGTGCAGCGGGTCCGCAGCCGGGTCAGGGCGGCGACCGTGTCGGGGGCGAACGGGTCGATGTCGCCGAACTCCTCGGCGACGTTGCCGAGGACGTACTGCATGGTGGCGTGGTCGAAGTGGGCGCCACCGAAGTCCTCGGACCGTACCGGCTTGCCGAGGACGCCGGTCTCCGTGCCGTGTGCGTCCGAACGGAAGAGGATGATGTCGAGCGAGGTGCCGCCGAGGTCGTAGATGACGGTCAACGCGTCGCCGAGGGTGCCGCGGGTCCGTTCGAGCCATGTCATCACGGCCTGCGCCTCCGACACCAGGGTGGCGTCCGCGACGCCGGCCTGTTCGAGCGCGTCGGCGAGGACACCGACGGTGTACGGCGGCCAGACGGTCGGGTGGGCGACGACGGTGGTCGGGAGGCCGTGCCGACCCGACGCGGCCTGGTGCACGATGCAGCTCACGGCGGTGGCCACCAGGTCTTCACCGGAGTAGGTCGAACCGTCGTCGGTGAGGATCCCGACCGGGTCGCCCACGCGGTTCGCGAAGTCGGACACCGTTACCGCGTCCGGTTCGCTCGTGTCGTCGCCGAGGACGGGTGCGCGGTCGGGGGAGAGGTGGAGAACACTGGCGCGGGACAGGACGGTGAGGTCGGCGACATCCGTCACGCTCGCCCCGTCTGTGTCGACGGCGGCCACCGTATTGACCGATCCGACACCGATGCCGAGCGCTGCAGCCATGTTCCACTCCTGTGGTCCGGGCGGGCGTCACGCCGCCTGCGTCAGGCGGACGGTGCCGCCGTCGTATGTAACGGCCGATGCCGTCGTGGTCACTCGAATTGTCGCGGGTGGCGGCCGTTTCGTTACGCGATGCCGCTGGTCGACGGCAGTTACGGGGCCGATCCCCTAATGGCCCCCTATCCCCTAACGGGGAGGACCCGACCCCCGATGGGAGATCCCCGATACCGGGGTCCCCGAGTAGGGGGCGCCGCCCCGTTGGGAAGGGGCCCGCCGATCCATAACGTGTATTTCACTCGCCGTCACAGCAGTTGTGGTGGCCACCCGAACTCCCCGAACCTCGACTACAGGAGAGCTGCCATGGCTACCAACGCCGTCCTCGACTTCATCCTCGGACTTCTTCGCGACGAGCAGGCTGCGGCGGCCTACTGCGCCAACCCGACCGAGGCGCTGTGCGCCGCCGGCTTGCAGGGTGTGAGCCACGCGGACATCGTCTCCGTTGCTCCGCTGGTCGCGGAGTCGGGACTGTTCGCAGGCGGCGGGGCCGACCTGGCCGCGATCGTCAACGCCGGTGCCGACGTCGCCGGTGACGTGGCGGGCGGTGTCGGCGCAGGTGTCGGTGGCGGGCTGGGCGGCGGCCTCGGTCTCGGCGGCGGCCTCGGCGGTGCGGTCGGTATCGGTGCCGGTGCAGGCCTCGGTCTCGGTGCCGGCCTGGGCGGCGACTTCGACTTCGCGGCGGAACTGGCTGCCGGCCTGAGCGCCGCACTCGGTGCCGCGCTGGAGATCGGCGGCGAGATCGGTGCGGAGCTCGGCGCCGCGCTGGGTGCGGCCCTCGACGCAGCACTCTCCCTCACCGGTGGCCTCGACCTCGGTAGTGCCCTCGACCTCGGCGCAACGATCAGCGGGGCCCTCGGAGGTGCCCTCGGACTGGGCGCCGACCTGACCGCGCAGCTCGCCACCACCCTCACCGCGGCGATCACGGCCCTGCCGGTGGTCGACGTGGCCGGTGGTCTCACCGGGATCCTCGCCCCCGCACTGTCGATCGGCGGCGACCTGGGCGCCGAGCTGGGTGCGGCTCTCGGTGCCGCCCTCGGAAGCGTCGTCGACCTCGGTGGCAGCCTGGACGGTGACATCCTCGCCGGACTCGGTGGCGGCCTCGACCTCGGTGCTGTGCTCGGAACGACCCTCGGCGGCGTGCTCGGTGTCGACGCCGGTCTCGGCGGCGCGCTGGGCGGTGCGCTCGACGCGGCGATCGGCGCCGGTGGCGGACTGGGCGCCACCCTCGAAGGCCTGCTCGGCGGTGAACTGCTCGGTGACGTTGCCGGCTCGCTCGGCGGAGTCCTCGGCACCGACCTCGGCGGAATCCTCGGTGGCGCTCTCGGCGGCGTCCTCGGTGCGGGCGGTGACCTCAGCGCAGACCTCGGTGGCGCACTCGGCGCGGCCCTCGGTTCGATCGCGGACCTGGGCGGCGGACTGGACCTCGACGCGATCCTCGGTGCGGGCGGCAGCCTCGGCGGTGCGCTGAGCGGACTGCTCGGCGGTGAACTCGGAGTCGGCGGCGACCTCACCGCCGGGCTGGGTACCGCGCTGGACGCCGTTCTCGGTGCCGGTGGGGGACTCGACCTCGGCGCCGTTCTCGGTGCGGACGGCGACCTCGGCGGTGCGCTGAGCGGCATCCTCGGTGGCGTGCTCGGCGCGGGCGGTGACGTCAGCGGCGATCTCGGTGGAGCCCTGGGCGGTCTGCTCGGCGGCGCCCTCGATCTGGAGGGTGGCCTCGGCGGCGCCCTGTCCGGCGCACTCGACAGCGGACTGGGACTGGACGCCGCACTCGGCACGGTCCTGGGCGGAGCCCTCGGCCTGGACGGCGGCCTGGCCGCGGAACTGGGCAGCACCCTCGACGCCGTGCTCGGCGCGGGCGGCGTGACGGACATCGACCTGGGTGGTCTGCTGGACGGCGGACTGGACCTCGGGCTGGGCGCCGACCTCGGTCTCGGCGGGGAACTGACGTCGGAGCTGACGACGGCGCTGCGCGGGGCCCTCGGGTTGGGCGGCGAGGCAGGCGCGAACCTGGGCACGGTCCTGGGTGGCGCTCTGGAGAGCGGCCTCGGGCTGGGCGGCGTCCTCGACACCGGTGCCGATCTGGGAACCACCATCAGCGGTGCGCTCGGCGGGGTGCTCGGAGTCGACGGTGACGCCACCGCCGGTCTGGGTGCGGCGCTCGACGCGGTGCTCGGCGCGGACGGCGGAGTCGACCTCGGCGGCGTGACCGACCTGGGCGGCCTGCTCGGCGGTGCGTTCGGTGTCGGTGGCGGTGCGGGCGCAGACCTCGGCGCGGCCCTCGGCGGAGTGCTCGGCGGTGCGCTGGAAACCGGCGGCGCCCTCGACCTGGACAGCGTTCTCGGCGCGGAGGGAAGCATCGGCAGCACGCTGGGCACCGCTCTCGGCGGCGTCCTCGGAGCCGACGGCGACCTCAGCGCGACCCTCGGTTCCGCACTGGAGACGGCTCTGGAGGCCGGTGGCGGGCTCGATCTCGACTCCGCTCTGGACGCCGACCTCGGACTCGGCGCCGCAGCCGGCGTGGGCGGCGCCCTGGAAGGCGCGCTCGACGCGGGCACCGATCTCGCGGGTGGCCTGACGGGCGGCATCGACGGCGCGCTCGGCGGACTGCTCGACGTGGGCAGTGACGTCACGGGCAACGTGGGCGGCGCGGTCGGCGGCGGCGTGGCGGGCGGCGCGGACGCGGCGGCCGGCATCGGTGCCGGTGTCGCGGCGGGTGTCGGTGCGGTTGCCGACGCCGGAGCGGACCTGGGCGGAAGCCTCGGAACCAACCTGGTCGGCGGACTGGACACGGCCGGTGGCCTGGGAGCCGGTCTGACCAGCGGCCTCACCGGTGGTCTGGGTGGAATCTTCGAAACCGGTGCGGGCCTCGGCTCGGCACTGACCGGCAGCGTCGGCGGTGCCGTCGACGCGGTGGGCGAGGCCGGCGCCTCGGTCGGCGCGGTCGCCGACGCCGGTGCGAGCGTGGACGCGAATCTCGGTGGCGCCCTGGACACGGCGGCCGACCTGGGCGGCACGGTCGGTGGCGCCCTGGACACGGCCGCGAACGTCGGCGGAAGCCTCGGCGGGACCGTGGATGCCGCTGCCGGAATCGGCGGCGACGTGGCCGGTGGAATCGAAGGCGGCCTGGACAGCGCGGTCGACGCCACTGCCGGTCTGACCGGTGGCCTGGATGCCACCACCGACGCGGTCGCCGGCCTCGGCGCCGGATTGTCCGGTGGCGTGGGTGGCCTCGGATCGCTCGGCACCTCTGTCGGAGGCGCACTCGACGGTGCGGTCGGCGGAGCGGTCGACGGTGGAGCCGCAGTGGGCGGAGCCATCGACGGTGGAGCGTCGGCCGGCAGTTCCGCCGACGCGGACGCGACCACGGACGGTTCGGCCGACCTCGGTGCGGTCGGCGGGGTCGTGGCCGACACCACCGGTTCGATCGCAGGCGGCCTGGGGTCCACCCTGGGCGGTGCCGTCGACACCGGAGCCGACACCTGGTCGTCGATCGACGCGGACAACGCGTTCGGCGCCGACTCGGGCCTGCACGCGGACACCGACGGCTCGCTGTTCGGCGACACCGACTCCTCGGCGGCCACGACGCACGACGTCACGGACGTGGTCGATCACCTCGAGCCGTGATGAGACGGCGGTTCCGGCATCCCCCAGACGGGGCGGCCGGAACCGCCGTACGATGTAACGAAATCAGCCCCGGACGCGTTATGCGTGCGGGGCTGTTTCAGACAGTCGGGTGTCGGTGCACCGAACAGGTGTCCGCGCAGAGGTCGGAAGAATTGCGGGTCAACGAAGCTCATGGACAGTGCAGCCGCCGAGAAGAGCCCAGCCGGGTCCCAGTCGATGACGGCGTTGCTCGCGCAGGCCCTGGACGTGGCGAAGAGGTTCGGTCGCGGCGACCTGGCGCAGCGCCTCGACTCGGCCCGGACCCGGGTGCAGGACCCGCGGATGCGGATCGTGGTGGTCGGACCGCTCAAGCAGGGCAAGAGCCAGTTCGTGAACTCCCTCCTCAACCTCACCGTGTGCTCGGTGGGTGACGACGAGACCACCGCGATCCCCACCGTTGTCCAGAACGCCGAGACGGCGTCGGCGGAACTGATCCTCGCCGATCCGGGCGCCGACCCGATCCGGGTTCCCCTTCCGCTCGACGAGCTGAACGGCATCACGCCGGCCTCGCCCCGCGCCGAGGGCCGGGAGGTGCTGCGGGTGGAGGTCAACGTCCCGAGTCCGCTTCTCGCGGACGGTCTGGTCCTGGTCGACACCCCCGGCGTGGGCGGTGCCGGCAACCCGCACGCCGCGAGCACACTCGGGCTGATTCCGGCGTCGGACGCCGTGTTCGTTCTCTCCGACGCCAGCCAGGAATTCACCGAACCGGAGCTCGGTTTCATCCGTCAGGTCACCAGCCTGTGCCCGTCGGTGGCGTGCCTGATCAGCAAGACGGACCTGTACCCGCACTGGCGCGAGATCGTCGAGGCCGACCGCGGGCACCTCGCGCGCGCCGGTCTCGACGTTCCGCTGATCCCGATCTCCTCGGTGCTGCGTTCGCACGCGCTGCGACTGCAGGACGAGGAACTCAACACCGAATCCGGCTTCGTCGACCTGTACGCGTTCCTGCGCGAACGGGTGGTGGCGCGCGCGGAGGCGAACACGCGCCGGGCCGTGTCGCTGGACGTGTCCTCCGCGGCCGAGCACCTCACCCTGGGGATCGGCAGTGAGCTTGCCGCCCTGCGTGATCCGGCGAAGGGCGTCGCCGCGGTCGCCGAACTGCAGAAGGCGAAGGCCGCCGCCGAGGAGCTGCACAAGAAGACGTCGCTGTGGCAGCAGACGCTCGGCGACGGCATCGCCGACCTGGCCGCGGACATCGACCACGACCTCCGCGACCGGTTGCGCCGCGTCACCCGCGAGGCGGAGGAGACCGTCGACGAGGGCGACCCCGGCAAGGACTGGGACGCGCTCGGTCAGTGGCTCGAGCAGGAATTCGCCACCGCGATCGGCGACAACTTCGTCTGGGCCCACGACCGCGCGCTGTGGCTGGCCGAGGTGGTGGCGCAGCACTTCGCCGAGACGGGTGCCGTCGAACTGCCGCACCTGGACGTCGCGAACGTCGACGGTGTCCTCGAACCGGTGGCCTCGCTCGCGGACCTCGAGGCCGGACGCATCGGCATCACCCAGAAGGTTCTCGTCGGTATGCGTGGATCGTACGGCGGCGTCCTCATGTTCGGTCTGATCACCACGATGATGGGGATGGCCCTGGTCAATCCGATCTCGATCGGAGCCGGAGTCCTCCTCGGCACCAAGGCGTATCGGGAAGACAAGGAGAGCCGGATCCTGAAGCGGCGTGCGGAGGCGAAGGCCGCGATCCGCCGGTTCGCCGACGACGCGAGCTTCCAGGTGGGCAAGGAGTCGAAGGATCGGCTCCGGTCGATCCAGCGGTTGCTGCGCGATCATTTCAGCGCGATCGCCGAGCAGGCGCTGCGGTCGATCAACGACTCGCTGCGCGGCGCGCAGGAGGCGGCGAACCTCGAGTCCACCGAACGGACCCGCCGGATCGCGCAGCTCGAGAAGGATCTCCACGTCGCATCCGAACTGAAACAGCAAGCCGCGCAACTCGTCGCAGGCGACGCGGGAGCGGTCACGGCATGACGGCCGCTCCACTCCACGAAGCCCGGGCACTCATCGCGTCCGCCCGGCAGCTGTACGCGGGCAGACCGGAGATTCGGGATCAGCTGACCGAATGCGCCCGGCGACTGGAACAACCGCTGCGCGTGGCCCTGGCCGGTTCGCTGAAGGCAGGCAAGTCCACTCTGCTCAATTCCCTGGTGGGGCAGGACATCGCGCCCACCGACGCGACCGAGTGCACCCGCGTCGTCACCTGGTATCGGAGCGGGTCGACGCCCACCGTGACGGCGTGGTACCAGCCGGGCAACGGTAGCGGCGCTCAGCGTTCCGCCAACGTCCCGGTGCTGCGCCGCGACGGACATCTCACGTTCGACCTCGGCCACCTCACCGCCGACCAGGTGGACCGCCTCGACGTGGAGTGGCCGTCGTCCGCTCTGGCGCACACGACGATCATCGACACCCCGGGCACGTCCTCACTGTCGCGGGACGTCTCGGCCCGCACCCTCGAGATGCTCACACCCGACAACGAGGCGTCCGGCGCCGACGCCGTGGTCTACCTGCTGCGCACGCTCAACGCGACCGACGTCCAGTTCCTCGGTCAGATCGGCGACCACGTGGGCGACGAATCGGGACCGCTCGGGGTGGTCGGTGTCGTGTCGCGGGCCGACGAGGTGGGGGCGGGACGCCTGGACGCCATGATGTCCGCGAAGGAGGTGGCGTCCCGGTTCGCGGGCGAACTCGAGCGCACCGGGCTGTGCCAGGCCGTCGTCCCCGTCGCGGGTCTGCTGGCGCTCGGTGCCCGCACGATGCGTCAGGCGGAGTTCACCGCGTTCCAGCATCTGGCCGAGGTCCCGGTGGACGATCTGAACCTGGCGATGCTGTCGGCCGACCGGTTCGCGCGTGAGGACAGTCCGCTTCCCGTGGACGCCCGGATGCGGGCTCAGCTGGCAGACCGCTTCGGGCTCTTCGGGATCCGGATGGCCGTCACCCTGATCCGGTTGGGCACCAAGGACTCGCCCACGCTGGCCGCCGAACTGGTGGAACGCAGCGGCCTCGACGAATTGCGTCAGGTGATCGACATCCAATTCGGGCAGCGGGCCGACCAGTTGAAGACCCATTCGGCTCTCGTGGCACTCAAGCGGGTGCTCACGGCGCATCCGGTGCCGGGTGCGGGCGAGATCCTGATGTCGGCCGAACGGCTGCTCTCCGACGTGCACGGTTTCCAGGAACTGCGCCTGCTCGGGCGGCTGCGGTCCACCGAGGTGGGGCTGCCCGCCGACGACGTGGCCGAGTTGCAACGCCTGATCGGCGGATTCGGGATCCAGATCGCCGAACGGCTGGGCACCGACGGCGACGACTCCGTGGAACTGCAACGCATGCGGGCCCTCGCCGCGGTCCGGAAGTGGCGGGAACGGGCGAGGCACCCGTTGCTCGACCAGTTCACGGCGCGGGCCTGCACCGTGGCCGCCCGCAGCGCGGAAGGTGTCCTCGAGGACCTGAACACCGTCCGTCTGTAGGGCGTTGGGCGTCAGGTGGCGGACACGCCGGTGATCTCGCCCTCCCGGAACGCGTTCACGAACAGCTGGTGATCCTTGCGGCTCACCTCGGCGTATCGGATGCCGAATTCGACGATCTCGTCGACGAATTCGTCGAGCCTGCCGTCGAGGACGCTGCGGATGGCGTCCTCGGTCTGGAACGTGACCAGTGTCTGGTCGCTGTCCTCGTCGGAGACGCAGTGCACCTTCGCCGTCGCCCGGCCGAGGTCCTCGAGCACCGGCGCGATGTCCTCCGGTTCGGTGAGATCGGACCAGTCGAGGTCCAGTTCGTACGGCGACAGTTCGGCGACCACGAAACCGGTGTCGCCGATCTCCGTGTAGCCGAGCAGCGGATCGGTGTGGACCTGCAGGGCACGCTGACTCACCGCGGTGCGGTGACCTTCGTGCTCGAAGTAGCCGCGGACGGCGGTTTCGTCGACGATGCGGCTCGGGGCGGCGACGTTGCCCTGCTTGAGCGACAGCACGATGTCGTTCTCGAGCGCCTGCGTCGCCCCTTCGATGAGCACGTTGTACGCGGGCAGGCCGGCGCTGCCGATCCCGAAGCCCTTCCGTCCCACCACGTCCTTGATGCGGTAGAAGACCGGCCGTGCGGACCGCTTGCTGCGGGGAATTCTGTCGACGTACGTCTCGACCGCCTCGCTCACGGCGGTGCGTTCCGCATCGTCCAGTTCGCGGACGCCGCGGCCGGGCCGGAAGTGCCGGTCGTAGTCCTCGAGCACCGTGACGGACTCGAGCAGGCTCACCCGGGTGGCGAGGCGCGCACGCAGGAGGAGGTCGTGAATGGCGCCGCGAGAATTGTCCAGGCCCAGCGCGAAGTCCTCGTCCGCCTCCTGCCGCGCATAGTGCAGGACGTGGTCGACGTAGCTGCGCAGATACGTTCCGGCCAGTTCGCGGACGTCCTTCTCGGGGAGGGCCTTCTGCCAGCCCATCAGGGCCAGGCTCGCGACGAAGCGACGAAGATCCCAGGTGAAGTGCCCCACGTACGCCTCGTCGAAATCGTTGACGTCGAAGACGAGGGTGCCCTCCGAGTTCATGTACGTGCCGAAATTCTCCAGGTGCAGATCGCCGTGAATCCACACTCGGCCGGTGCGCTCGTCCGCCCACGGATCGTCGAAGTCACGCAGATCGTCGTAGAAGAGGCAGGCGCTGCCCCGGTAGAAGGCGAACGGATCGGCGGCCATCTTCCGGAACTTCGTGCGAAACGCGCTCGGGTCCGCCTCCATCAGATCGGCGAAGGCCTCGACGAGGACCTCCACGATCCGGCCCTGCCTCGTGGAATCGGCGACGTCCACACCAGCCTCCTTCTCGCGGTCCACGGGGCGCCGCGCGCCTCGTCACGACCGCACTGCACCACGGTAGCGTTCGCGCGCGCCCAGCGACTGCAGATACGTCCACGCATCGGCCACGATTTCTTCGAGGTCCATGTGTCTCGGCCGCCAGCCCAGTTCGGCCTGCACACGTGTGCCGGACGCGACGAGCACCGCCGGGTCGCCGGCGCGCCGCGGGGCGTCCCGGGTGGCGATGGTTCGGCCCGTCACGCGTGCGCAGGACGCGATCACCTCGCGCACACTGAACCCGGTGCCGGTGCCGAGGTTGTAGACGCGGTGCGTTCCTGGCCGGGCCGATTCGAGCGCGAGGATATGCGCCTCTGCCAGGTCTCGGATGTGGATGTAGTCGCGGACCGCGGTGCCGTCCGGGGTGGGCCAGTCGGTGCCGAACACCGAGATCTCGTCCCGTTGCCCGGCCGCGACCTGCAGCACCAGCGGAATCAGGTGTGTTTCCACGAGACGGTTCTCGCCGAGTCCGGCGTACGCGCCCGCGACGTTGAAGTAGCGCAGGCTGCACGCGGCCAGACCGTGCGCCACCGCGTACGACGTGATCGCGTGGTCGATCGCCAGTTTGGTGGCACCGTACGGGTTGGTCGGCCGGGTCGGTGCGTCCTCGGTGATCGGCACGGACTCCGGAGAGCCGTATGTCGCCGCGGTGGAGGAGAACACCAGTCGGCCGGTACCGGACGAGCGCATCGCCTCCAGCAGGGTCAGGGTCTTGACGACGTTGGCGTTCCAGTACGTCTCCGGCGTCAGCACCGACTCGCCGACGAGGGAGCGGGCGGCGAAATGCAGCACGCCGTCGAACTCCGCGCCGCCGAGGACCCGTTCGGCTGCGCTCGCGACGTCCTCCTCGACGAACTCGGCTCCTGCCGGCACCGCGTCGGCGTTGCCGGTCGACAGGTCGTCGACGATCACGACCGTGTGGCCGCACTCGAGCAGCCGCTGGGCGCAGACGCTGCCGACGTAACCGGCGCCGCCGGTGACGAGAAGTTTCACTGTTGCTCCTTCGGTTCGGCGGTGGGGGCTCGGTTCGCTCAGTCGCCGAGTCGCGCACCCGTCGTCGGGGAGAAGTAGTGCAGGCGGGCAGGGTCCGGTGCCAGCCGGATCACCTCGCCCTTGGCCGGGGAGGCAGAGTCGCTGACGCGCGCGACGATGTCGTGTCCGCCGAGCTCGCCGTCGCGGACGATGCGTCCGTAGATGTAGGCGTCCGCGCCGAGTTCCTCCACCACGTCGACCTTCACCGTGGTGCCCTGGTCGGACACGGTCCACGCCTCCGGCCGGACACCGACGACGACCCGGCCGGTGTCCAGGGCGCCCAGCACCGACCGCTCGATCGGCGTCGACAGCGAACCGATCCGGGCGTCGCCGCCCTCGACGTCGACCTCGAACAGGTTCATGGCCGGTGACCCGATGAACCCGGCGACGAAGCTGTTGACCGGCTTCTCGTACAGCGTCTTCGGGCTCGCGCACTGCTGCAGGATGCCCGACTTCATGACGGCCACACGGTCGCCCATGGTCATGGCCTCCACCTGGTCGTGGGTGACGTACACGGTGGTGGTTGCCAGCCGGCGCTGCAACAGTGAGATCTGGGTCCGGGTCTGCACGCGGAGTTTCGCGTCGAGGTTGCTCAGAGGTTCGTCCATGAGGAACACCTGCGGGTCGCGGACGATCGCCCGGCCCATCGCGACGCGCTGGCGCTGCCCACCGGAGAGGGCCTTCGGCTTGCGGTTCAGGTAGTCGCCGAGATCGAGGATCTTCGCGGCCTCCTCGACGCGGCGGCCGATCTCACTCTTGTCCATGCCGGCGATCTCGAGGGCGAACCCCATGTTCTTCGCCACCGTCATGTGGGGGTACAGCGCGTAGTTCTGGAACACCATCGCGATGTCCCGTTCCTTCGGTGCGAGGGCGGTGACGTCGCGTTCGCCGATGCGGATGGCACCGTAGTCGACGTCCTCGAGACCGGCAAGCATCCGCAGCGACGTCGACTTTCCGCACCCCGACGGGCCGACGAGGACGAGGAATTCGCCGTCCTCGATGTCGAGGTTCAGCGAATCGACGGCCGGCACATCGGAACCGGGGTACATCTTGGTGGCTGCGTCGTACGTGACTCGTGCCATGGTGTTCTCCTGGTCGTGGAAGGGGATCTCAGAGTCGGTGTGCCGAGCCCGACGGCTCGGCGTGCAGGAACTGGGGGACCGGCAGGCCGGCGGTGTCGGCGCGTCGGGCGACGTTCTCGACGACGGCGTCGACCTGGTCGGCGGGCGCGAGGGCGATCGCGGAGCCGCCGAAGCCGCCGCCGGTCATCCGCGCACCCCAGGCGCCGGCCTCGAGGGCGGCGTCGACGGCGGAGTCGAGTTCGACGGAGCTGACCTCGTAGTCGTCGCGCAACGAGGCGTGCGAGCGGTTCAGGGCGTCGCCGATGTCGGCGATCCGGCCGCGGTCGAGCAGGTCGGCGACCTCCCGGACGCGGCGTATTTCGCCGAGCACGTGCCGGACCCGCTGCGCGGCCGGGGAACTCAGCGCCGCGACGGCGGCGTCGGCGTCGGCGACGTCGCGCAGGGTGGCGACGCCGAGGTCGGCGCAGGCCTTCTCGACGGTGGCGCGCCGGTTGCCGTACTGGCCGTCGACCAGCCGGTGCGGCGCGTTCGTGTCGACGACGACCAGTCGGGCGCCTGCGGAGTCGAAGTCGAGCGGGACGTGCCGGGTCGCGCCGCCGCGGCAGTCGAGGAGCAGGGCGTGGCCGGGGCGGGCGAGCATCGCGACCGACTGGTCCATGCCGCCGGTGGACGCGCCCGCGATCTCGTTCTCGGCGAGGATGGACGCCGCGATCAGCGGTCGGCGGCCGGCGTCGTCCGTGGGCAGTCCGGCGAGGTCGGCGACGGCCAGCGCGAAGGCGCACTCGAGCGCGGCCGAACTCGACAGCCCGGAGCCGACGGGGACCGTCGAATGCACCGCCACGTCGAAACCGGTTCCCGCCGTGAGATGTCCGGACCGGCGCAGCGCCCACACCACCCCGGCGACGTACGCGGCCCAGCCGGCCGGGTGACCCGCGGCGACGCCGTCGAGCGGACCGCGCCAGGACTCGCCGGTGTGGGTGGACACGGCGTGCAGGATCCCGTCGCCGCGCACGCGGACGGCGACGACGGTCACGTAGGGGAGGGCGAACGGCAGCACCAGCCCGCCGGCGTAGTCGACGTGCTCACCGATCAGGTTGACCCGGCCGGGCGCCACCCAGACGCCGTCCGCGACGCCACCGAACGTGCTGCGGAACAACGCCTCCGCGGTACCTGCGACAGTGCCGACGTCGACGGGGTCGACCCACTGCGGCGCACTCACGACGCCACCTCCCGCAGCCGGTCGGCGATGCGCTCGGGGGTGGTGTCGTTGACCCACGCCCCCATCCCGGACTCGGATCCCGCCAGGTACTTCATCCGGCCCGGCGAGCGCATCATCGAGAACAGTTGCAGGTGCAGGCGTCCGAGCGGGCGGTCCTCGCCGACGGGCGCCTGATGCCACGCGGCGATGTAGGGCACGGCGTCGACACCGTCGAAGAACCGGTCGACCCGGCGCAGCAGTTCGAGATAGACGTGGGCGAGTTCGTCGCGCTCGTCGTCGGACAGTTCGGTGAGGTCACGGACGTCGCGGTGCGGTGCGAGGTGCACCTCCAGCGGCCAGCGCGAGGCGGCGGGAACGTATGCGGTCCAGTGTTCGGCGGCCAGGACCACGCGCCTGCCGGATCGTGTTTCGGCGTCGAGGACATCGGCGAGCAGTAGTCGCCCGGTGCTCTCGAAGTGCTCGCGGGAGCGCCGGATCAGCGCGTCCGTGCGGGGCGGAAGGTACGGGTAGGCGTAGATCTGCCCGTGCGGATGGGTCAGGGTGACGCCGATTTCCTTGCCCCGGTTCTCGAAGCAGAACACCTGCCGGACCCCCGGCAGCGCCGACAGGTCGGCGGTGCGGTCGGCCCAGACGTCGACGACGGTGCGGACCCGGTCGACGCTCAGGGTGGAGAACGCGGCATCCGGGTTGCTGGTGAAGCACACGACCTCACACCTGCCCGCGCCCGGTGCCAACGGCCACAACGCTTCTCCGTCGACGCAGTCCGGAAGGTCCTGCTCGGCGGCGGCCGTCGCCAGCGACGGGAAGCGGTTCTCGAACACCACCACGTCGTAGTCGTCGGCCGGAATCTCCGTGGGCGCCTTGCCCGGCATGCTCGGGGCGAGCGGCGACGCGTCCGGCGGCGGCAGGAACGTGCGGTCCATCCGCTGGGCGGCGATGACCACCCATTCCCCGGTGAGCACGTCGAAGCGCATCTGCGACTGCGACACCGCCGGCGGCAGCGGACGTGAATCCATCAGCTCGCGGGTGGCGCCGCCCGACACGTACGGCTCGGAGTCGTCGAAGTAGATCAGTTCGCGGCCGTCCGCGAGGGTTGTCCGGGTCTTGCGCATCCGGAGCCGTGTGCCGGTCTCCCGTGCCTCCTGTTCGTCACGCACGGTCATCGGTGGGTCCTTCCCGGTTCTCCCGTGTCACCACGAGATCGCCGACGTGGTCGGCAAGAGCTTCCTGGGCGGCGCGCTCGAGCCCGGCGTCGGTGATGAGGATGTCGACGTCGGACAGCGGGATCGTGTTCGCCAGCGCGGTCACACCCCACTTCGTGTGGTCGGCGAGCACCACGACCCGCCGCGACGACGCGACGAGCGCTTGATTGGTCTGTGCTTCCATCAAATTGGGGCAGGTGAGTCCCGAGTCGATCCCCATGCCGTGCGTCCCCAGGAACAGCATGTCCACGTGGATGCCGCGCAGGGCGGCGACGGTGAGCGGCCCGACCAGCGCGAACGACGGGGTGCGCTGACCACCGGTGAGGAGGATGGTCTGGTCGTCGCGGCCGCCCTCGTGGAACGCGTCGGCGACGGGCAGCGAATTGGTGACGACGGTGATGTCGGGGACGTCGAGGAGTTCGCGGGCGAGGGCGTGCGTGGTGGTGCCGCCGGAGATGCCCACCGACGTGCCGGGTCGAACCAGCCGGGCGGCGGCGCGGGCGATGGCCCGCTTGGCCTCGCGGTCGAGTTCGGATTTCGCCGAGAACCCCGGTTCGTGCACACTCGCCGACCGCGGCAGCGTGACCCCGCCGTGGACCCGCTCGACGAGACCCTGCTCGACGAGTTCATTGATGTCGCGCCGGATGGTCATGTCGGAGACCCCGAGCGTCGCGCCGAGGTCGACGACCTTCACCGCACCGTGCGCGGTGACCTCGTCGAGGATCACCTGCTGGCGCTGACGAGCGAGCATCATGCGTCCGCCTTTCGGGTCCGGGCGCCGGTGGCGGCGCTGTCTTCGCGAATCACAGCACAGCTGCCGGGTTCCAGCGTGAGCGGTCCGTCGACCACCCGTTCGGTGACGAGGTCGGTGCCGGACACCTCGACGGTCACCTTCTCGGTCGTGTGGTTGAGGACGAACAGCCACGACCCGTTCTCACCCTGCCTGCGCACGATCTCGACGTCGGCGTGCTGCCCCGCGTGGAGGTCGAGACCGGCTGCGGCGCAGATCGCCTCGGCGATCCTCGTCCAGCCCTGCGTGTCGGGGACGGTGGCGAGATACCAGGCGGCGCCGTCGCCGACCGGACGCCGGGTGAGGGCGGGCACGCCCTGCAGGTGCCCCTCGGTGTGGCGGGCGAGAACCTCCACGTCCTCGGACACCGTCAGGTACTCGGTCCAGATGCCGGCCGCGGTGCCGTCGTCGAGGGCGACGGTCTCGTCCGCGCCGAGCGGGAAGAACTCCTCGGTGCGGACACCCAGCAGGTCGCGGAACGCCCCGGGGTAGCCGCCGAGCCGGACGTGATCGTCGCGGTCCGCGATCCCGGAGAACGCGGTGACCAGCACCTGGGCGCCGGCGCGGGCCGCGGCCTCGATGCGCGCGGCGTCCTCGTCGCTGCACAGGTACACGGCCGGAACGACCACCACGGCGTACCCGCTCAGGTCGGCGTCCGCGGGGATCACGTCGCACGTGATGCCGGAGAAGGCGTGGTGGGCGCGTTCGGCGATCGCCATGGGCTGCATCAACCGGGACGGGTGCCCGTCCTGCTCGCACGCCCACTGCGACTCCCAGTCGAACAACACACCCACCGGGGCCTCGACGCGGCTGCCGGCCACCGGTTCGAGGCGCCGCAGCACGGCGCCGAGCTGGACGACTTCCCGCCATCGCGCGGAGTCGGTGCCCGCGTGCGGAACCAGGGCGGAATGGAACTTCTCCGCACCCGCGTCGGATGCGCGGAACTGGAAGAAGGCGATGCCGTCCGCTCCGCGGGCGACGTGGGCGAGGGAGTTGCGCAGCATCTCCCCGGGTGTCTTCGCCCGGTTGACCGGCTGCCAGTTGACGGCGCTCGTCGAATGTTCCATCAGCAGCCACGGCCGGGAGCCGGCTATACCGCGCGTCAGGTCGGCCGAGAACGACAGCCTGTGGTGGGCGGCGCCGTCGCCCGTCGCGGGCCCCACCAGGTAGTGGTCGGTGGACACCAGGTCCTGTTCGGGCGCCCACTGCGCGTAGTTCATGTCGCCGGCGAGCGACTGAGGTGAGCCCATGCCCACCATGAAGTTGGTGGTGACCGGGATGTCGGGGGTGATGCGCTGCAGTACCTCCCGCTCGGCGAGGTACTGGTCTAGGAGGGCGTCCGAGCAGAACCGGCGCCAGTCCAGTAGATGCGTGGGATTGCCGAACGTCGTGCTCGCGGCGGGCGGCACCACTTCGTTCCAGTCGCTGTAGTGCTGGCTCCAGAACGTCGTGCCCCATACCCGGTTGAGTTCGGTGAGGTCGCCGTAGCGACGCTGCAGCCACCGCCGGAACGCCCGCGCGCTGTCGGGGGAGTAGCAGCGTGAGTTGTGGCAGCCGAGTTCGTTCGACACGTGCCAGAGTGCGAGTGCGGGGTGGCCGCCGTATCGGGTGGCCATCTTCTCGACGAGGACGAGGGAGTGGTCGCGGTAGATCGGGGAACTCGGGCTCCACGTCTGCCTGCTGCCGATCTCGTACCGGTAGCCACGCTCGTCCACGGGCCGGACCTCGGGATGCGCGGTCGTGAGCCACGGCGGTGGGGACGCGGTCGCGGTGGCCAGGTCGACGCGGACGCCGCCGTCGTGCAGGAGATCGAGGACGCGGTCGAGCCAGCCGAAATCCCACGTGTCCGGGGTGGGCTGGAGCCGGGCCCAGGAGAAGACGCCGACGGTGGCGAAGTCGACGCACGCCTCGCGCATGAGTTCGACGTCGCGTTGCCAGACCTCTTCCGGCCACTGCTCCGGGTTGTAGTCACCGCCGAAGGAAATGCCCCGGGTCGGCCACCGCAGGTGCCGCCCGCCGGAATCGCTCGCTGTGTGCATGCTCACAATCTGTCCGATCGTTGTTCAAAAGTCAACACGAATGAACATTTCTGCACTTACGCAGGTAAAAGCACTAACAACTGGTTGACAATGCGCGGTGCGGCGTGATTTTGTAACCTGCATCACGTAAGTGCGTGAGGCGACAGCACCGAAATGTGATCGAAGTTGTTCGATTTCGATCAGGTGGTGAGCGACTCCGACCACCCCGGTACTCAATCGAAAAGGGCACCATGAACCGAAACGAGCTGCCGCACCCGTGGCAACCCTCCCGGCGCACCTTTCTCAAGGCCGCGCTCGGCGCCGCGGGCGCCCTGTCGACGGCGGGTCTGCTGTCCGGGTGCACGAGCGGTGTCGACCCCCACGTGATCACCCTCGGATCGCGGCTGTCGGACAAGAACGCCAAACTCGGCGTCCAGGACGTCGTCGGGATGTTCCAGCAGCAGACCGGCGGCGCCGTGCGGATCAACTCCGTCGACTCCACCTCGTTCCAGGAGAACGTCAACAACTACCTGCAGGGCACCCCGGACGACGTCTTCACCTGGATGTCGGGGTACCGCATGAAGTACTTCGCCGACAAGGGCCTCGTCGACGACGTCAGTTCGGTGTGGCAAGCGCACGGCAGCGGCTTCAGCGACAGTTTCCGCGAGGCGTCCACCGGAACCGACGGCCGGCAGTACCTGATCCCGTTCTTCTACTACCCGTGGGCCGTGTTCTACCGTCCCAGCCTCTGGCAGCAGCGCGGCTACGCGCCGCCGAAGACGTTCGACGACTGGGTGACCCTGTCCAAGCGCATGCAGGCCGACGGACTCACCCCGATCGGATTCGGCGTCCGCGACGGCTGGCCGCCGTTCGGCACGTTCGACTACCTCGACCTGCGCCTCAACGGCGTCGACTTCCACCGTTCCCTCCTCGCGGGCGACGTGAGCTGGACCGACAACCGCGTCCGGTCGGTGTTCGACACCTGGCGCGAGATCCTCCCGTTCCACCAGCCGCAACCGCTGGGCCGCAAGATGTCCGAGGCGCAGCAGGCACTCCTCAACAAGGAGGTCGGAATGCTGGTGGCCGGCATGTTCGTCGCGCAGAGCTTCCCCGCGGGGCCCGACCGCGAGGATCTGGACTTCTTCGCGTTCCCCGAACTCGACTCCGCCGTCGGCACTTCGGCGGTGGAGGCGCCCATGGACGGATTCATGATGCGCAAGGACCCGCGCAACCTCGGCGGGGCGCAGCAGTTCCTGTCCTTCCTCACGAGCGCCGACGCCGCGGTCGCGTACGCGAAGCAGGACCCCCAGGCGATACCCGCGCACCGTGACGCCGATCTGTCGAGTTTCCCTCCGCTCGTGCAGAAGTCGGCCGCCCTCGTCCAGGGCGCGGGGTCCATCACCCAATTCCTCGACCGGGACACCCGCCCCGACTTCGCGTCCGTCGTGATGATCCCGGCGATGCAGCAGTTCCTGGGCAACCCGAACGAAGTCGACGGCCTGGTCCGCAGCATCGAGCGTCAGAAGGCGGCGGTGTTCGGGCAATGAGCGCACACGAGAAGACAACCACCACCATCGCCGTCCCGACAGGTCAGGTGAATTCATGACCAGCACAGTTCCTCCCCAGGCCGGAACCGAACCCAGGATCCCGGCGCCGAAGATCCGGCGCAGCCGGGGTGACCGGTGGACCATCGCCGTCATGCTCGGGCTGCCCGCCGCGATCGTGATCGGGCTGGTGTGGATTCCCACCGTGTTCACGGTGATCCTGTCGTTCGCGCGCTGGGACGGCATCGGCGGCACGTCCACCATCGAGTGGATCGGCCCGCAGAACTACGTCGACGCCGTCCAGGCGTACCCACCGTTCCAGCAGGCGCTCCACAACAACGTCCTCTGGCTGGCGTTCCTCTTCGTCTTCCCGACGATCCTCGGCATCTTCCTCGCCGTCCTGCTCGACCGGGGCCTGAAGGGAAGCCGGCTGTACCAGAGCATCTTCTACATCCCCGTGGTGTTGTCGATGGCACTGGTCGGATTCGTGTGGCAGCTGATCTACTCCACCGACGGTGGTGTGCTCAACACCATCCTGGGTACGGACGTCGACTGGCTCGGCAACCCCGACGTCAACATCTGGGCCGTCATGGTCGCCGCGAGCTGGCGGCACACCGGCTACATCATGTTGCTGTACTTGGCGGGTCTCAAAGCCATCGACCCGTCGGTGCGCGAAGCGGCCCTCATGGACGGCGCCGGCCCGATCCGCACGTTCTTCCGGATCGTGTTCCCCCTGATGAAGCCCACCAACCTGCTGATCATCGTCATCACCGTCATCGAGGCTCTGCGTGCCTTCGACCTCGTGTGGGTGATCAACAAGGGCCGCAACGGACTCGAACTCATCTCCGCCCTCGTCACGGCCAACGTCGTGGGCGAAGCGGGCCGGGTCGGATTCGGTTCGGCTCTGGCGACGATCATGCTCGTGATCTCGCTGGTGTTCATTGCCCTCTATCTCTGGATCGTGATGCGGAGCGACGACTGATGACCATGACGACACCCCTCGCCGACCACAGTGCGCCCGTCGACCGGACCGGGCCCCGCAACAAGGCCGCGGTGGCCAACCGGCGCCGGCTGAGTACCGCGCACGCGGCGATATACGTCCTTCTCACGGCCCTGGCGTTGCTGTGGATCTTCCCGCTCCTGTGGGCGCTCTACAACTCGTTCCGCGACTACGACTACGTCCTCACCCACGGCTACCTGTCGGTCGGCGGTTTCACGCTCAGCAATTACACCGAGTCGTGGGAGGTCGGCGGAATCCCGCACTACTTCCTCAACTCGATGCTGATCACCATCCCGGCGGTGCTGCTGATCCTGTTCATCGGGTCGATGGCGGCGTTCGTGCTCGCCCGGTTCCCGTGGAAATTCAACGTGATCATGCTGGCGGTGTTCATCGCGGGGAATCTGTTGCCGCAGCAGACGCTTCTGACCCCGTTGTTCCGGCTGTACAACGCGATTCCGTTGCCCTACTGGATGAGTTCGTCGGGCTCGCTCTACGACAGTTACTGGGGGCTGATCCTGGTGCACGTCGCGTTCCAGACCGGGTTCTGCGTGTTCGTGCTGAGCAACTACATGAAGACGGTCCCGCCGGAACTGCTCGAGGCGGCGACGGTGGACGGCGCCGGGCTGTTCCGCCAGTACTGGCAGGTGGTCCTCCCGCTGTGCCGTCCTGCTCTGGCCGCGCTCGCGACGCTCATGATCACCTGGATTTACAATGATTTCTTCTGGGCACTGGCGCTGATGGTCAGCGGCGACAAGCTGCCGGTCACCACCGCGCTGCAGAATCTGCAGGGCAGCTTCTTCACCGACACCAACCTGCTCGCCGCCGGATCGGTGCTCGTCGCATTGCCGACGGTGCTCGTATTCGTCGCGCTGCAGCGGCATTTCGTTTCCGGACTGACGATGGGAGCCAACAAGTGAGTGCGACTCCACCGCACGCGTACGTCCACCTCACCGCAGGCGGCGTGTCCGTCGTGCTCGACCTCACCGGGGGACGGTTGCCGGCGATCGTGCACTGGGGAGCGGCGCTCGGCGACCTCACCCTCGCCGACGTCGAAGCCCTGGCGCAGGCGAACATCGAGCCCCCGGCGGGCAACGTGGTCGATCTCCCGGTGCGGCTGTCGATACTCCCCGAACACCACACCGGGTGGGTGGGGAAGCCCGGGATCGCCGGGCACCGGGACGGCGCCGACTGGTCGCCGCTGTTCACGACCACCACGCTCACGGTCGACGGAGTCGAGCACCGGTCGGGACTCGTCTCGGTAGGTGCGGGCGCTGTCCGGGTCGCCGCGCAGGACACGGTGGCCGATCTCGGTCTGGTCCTCGACATCGAACTGCTGCCGAGCGGCCTCCTGAGGGCGCGCGCCGAGGTCACCAACGAGGGCGACTCCTTCTACGTTCTCGACGACCTCCAGCTCGCGTTCCCGGTGCCGCCGCAGGCCCGCGAGATCCTCGACTTCGCGGGAAGGTGGGGGAAGGAACGGATCCCGCAGCGCCGTGAACTCACCGTCGGCATCCACGAACGCGAAGGACGGAAGGGACGCACCGGCCCGGACGCCGCGACGGTGCTCTCCGTCGGCGTGCCCGGATTCGGGTTCGGCCGCGGGGAGGTGTGGGGCACCCACGTCGCGTTCAGCGGCAACCACCGCCATTACGCCGAACGTCTCTTCACCGGTTTCCAGGTGGTCGGCGGCGGAGAATTACTCCTGCCGGGCGAGGTGCGGCTGGCGGACGGCGAGAGCTACGAAACGCCCTGGGTCTACGGCGCCTACGGTGACGGACTCGATGCCCAGGCACATCGCTTCCACGACTACCTCCGGTCCCGCCCCACGCACCCGCGGCGCGCGCGCCCGGTCACGATCAACGTGTGGGAGGCGGTCTACTTCGACCACGACCTGGCCCGGTTGACGGACCTGGCGGATCGCGCGGCGAAGCTCGGCGTCGAACGTTACGTGCTCGACGACGGCTGGTTCAGGTACCGGCGCAACGATCTGGCGGGCCTCGGGGACTGGCACGTCGACGAAACGGTGTGGCCGAACGGTCTGCATCCGCTCGTCGATCACGTGCGTTCCCTCGGCATGGAGTTCGGCCTGTGGTTCGAACCGGAGATGATCAACCTCGATTCCGACCTCGCGCGGGAGCATCCCGAGTGGGTCATGGCGACCGGCGGGCGCACGCCCGTGCCGTCGCGGAACCAGCAGGTGCTCAATCTGGGGATCCCCGAGGCGTACGACCACATCCTCGAGCGGATGTCCGCGATCCTCGCCGAGTACGACATCGCCTACATCAAGTGGGACCACAACCGCGACCTGATCGACGCCGGCACCGCACCGCACGGCCGCGCCGGCGTCCACGACCAGACCCTCGCGACCTACCGGCTGATGGACGAACTGAAGCGCCGCTTCCCCGGACTGGAGATCGAATCCTGCTCGTCGGGCGGAGCGCGGGTGGACCTCGGCATCCTCGAGCGCACCGACCGCGTCTGGGTCTCGGACTGCATCGATCCGCTCGAGCGTCAGCAGATGAACCGGTGGACGATGCAGCTGCTTCCCCCCGAGCTGCTCGGCTCGCACATCGCGTCCGGAATCTCGCACACGACGGGCCGGTACCACCGTCTGTCGTTCCGGGCGGGGACGGCGCTGTACGGGCACCTCGGGATCGAGTGGGATCTCGCGACCGCCACGGACGACGAGAACGCACAGCTCGCCGTGTGGATCGACCTGTACAAGCGGCACCGGGAACTCCTGCACACGGGAACGATGGTGCGGGCCGACGAGATCGACCCGACCCTCCTGGTCTACGGTGCGGTCGCGGCGGACCGGGCGGAGGCGCTGTTCTTCCTCGCGTACGTGGGGCGCTCCGAGGTGTCACCGCGGGGCAGGTTCACGCTGCCCGGGCTCGACCCCGACCGGCGCTATCGGGTGCGTCCCGTCTTCGCCGGTGCACCGGACGAGGGCCTGAAACCGCCCGCGTGGTTCGACGTACAGCCACCGGGTGGACGAGCCGACGGACTGTCCGCGGGGAGCGGGGTTCCCGGCGTCTCGATGACGGGCCGGGCCCTCGCGGTCGTGGGATTGCAGACACCCGCGTCCTTCCCCGACGACGTGGTCGTGCTCTCCGTCACCGCGGAGGCGTAGCCGCAACACCAGGTGGGCAGGATTCACCCTGGGGTAGGTAGCCGGTGCCCCCACCGCGGGGCACCATGGTCTTCACCAGTCGGGCGAAAAGTTGAACCGCAGGAGGTAAGTCAACACTCGAAAACGCCACACGCTGAGAAGAGAACACCTCACCGGAACCTGAACCCGGTGAGGTGTTTTCGTCTGTTCTACCGGGCGGGTCAGAACTCCATGCCCGCGTCGGCGCCCATCTGCATGGTGGTGTTTCCGCCGTCGAGGGATTCCCGGATGATGTCGGCGTGACCGGAATGGTGGCCGGTCTCCCGGATGATGTGGAGCAGGGTGCGGCGGATCGTCCACCACTGCCGCTCGGGTGCCCAGGGTGCGGTGGGCAGTGGGATCAGGACGTCCAGGTCGTCGAGGCCGGCCACGGCGGCCTCCGTCGCGCGGGCCACCTCGGTGTACTCGGCCAGCAGTCCCTCGAGGGTTTCGTCGTCGCGCATGTAGTACTTCTCCATCGCCCACTCCATGTCGAACTCCGCGTTCTCGTCGGGTGCGAGAATGGTTTCTACCCAATGCTTTTCCGTGTGCAGAACGTGCTTGATCAGTCCGCCGAGCGTGAGGTCGCTGACGGTCGAGCGCTGCCGTGCCTGGTCGTCGTCGATGCCGCGGACGGTGATCAACAGGGTGGCTCGCTGCTCCTGCAGGATCTGGAGGATGTCGGCGCGCTCACCGGTGGCCGGGGACTTCTGCGAAGTGGTCATGAGAAGAACGATAAGGGGAATTGAGGTCAGAAACGGTCCTCATTAGTGAGGCCTTCTCAGGGTTTTTCTCGGGGTCCAAGTTGGGTGCCTTCCTGGATGTGCGGAAAGCGCGCGCCGCGAAGGATTCTCGGTATGAACTTCGACTCTCCGGGGCCGGCACCCCGGCCCTCCCGCCGACGCGTATGGCTTCGCGTTCTCGGGGGCATGGTGTCGCCCGTCCTCGTCGCCGTCACGGTGGGAGTCGGCACGTTCGCGTACGCCTCGACCGCCGCCGAGAGCGACACCGGCGAGCAGATGGAATTCCGGCGAGCCCTGACGATTCCGCCGCTCGCGCCGGGTGTCGCGCGCCCCGATTTGGGTACCCCCACGGTGACGCGCCATCCCGACATCGCCGGGTCGAGCCGGATCGGCGCGGGCGAACCCGCGATGCCCCACCAGCCCGCACCCGGGTGACCCCGCTCGGTTCTCTCTTCTGGGTCCGCCCAGCCCACCGATGATCAGCCCACCGATGAAAGGAATCATCATGATCCGCACGACGATGACCGCACTGGCAGCCGTGGCTCTCGTGTTCGGCGCCGCGTCCGTGACCCAGACCGCTGCCGCCCACCCGGCCTGCAACTCCTCCTACGAGGGCACGACCAACGACGAGTACGACCCGGACCCCGACTTCACGGGGACGACCAACGACGAGTACGACCCCGATCCCGAGTATTCGGGTACGTCCAACCGCGAATACGACCCCGACCCGGAGTTCCACGGCAGCACCGATCCGTGCCAGGTGTGAGTCCGGTCAGCTTTTCCGGCGCAGCCACGGAGACACAGCGGGGGCGAACAGGGCGAGCACTCCCACCGCGACGAGGGCGCTGTAGGCGAGCGGCGCCCATTGCAGCACACCGGCGGTCGCGTCACCGGCGTCGGACAGCAGGGTCCACAGGCCCACCCCGCCGGCGGCGCTGAGGACGCCGACGACGGCGAGGGTGATCTGGCCCGCCGGTTTCCGGGCACGCAGGAGTTGTATCCCCAGCAGTCCGAGGAGGATCAGGACGACGGCGATGGCGCCGCTGCCGATCAGCGTCAGGTTCACCGTGTCGGTGATGTCCGTCGCGGAGTCCCCGGGATTGTCCGCGGCGACCGAGGCCTCGAGGGCGTCGCGGACCGCGCCGAGGTCGAGCGCGATGGCCCCGGCGATTCCGGCGAGAACGACGAACGATCCCACCCAGGCGGACAGCGACACCGCGACCGCCTTGGGGGTGGCATCGGTGGGGGTGGCGCGCAGCGGGGTGACCGCGAACTCCGGACGCGGCGGTACGGGTCGCGGCGGTTCCGGCCGGCGTGGCGGCTGCTCGGGTGTCGTCACGCAGCGATCCTATCGACCTGCAGTACCGTGGCGGGCCGACGCGCGGGTCCGTGTCGGCGGCCCCGAAGCACGCCGCCGAAACACGGCGCCCGAACAAAATGTGGGCATCCGGGAACAAATCTCCGCACCCCTCCGTTGAGCCTTACGACAACATGAGCGTGCAAGACTCAAGTTCGAATTGACTCCCGACGGTGTCGGAGTGCAAACTTGAGCGGAGGGCGCTCACTAAGCGCCAACATCGCAGTTCAGTAATGAAAAACCTGCCCACAGGACTGCAAAACGAAAGTGAGGAACACTATGGCTCGTGCCGTCGGTATCGACCTCGGTACAACGAACTCGGTCGTGTCTGTGCTGGAAGGCGGCGAGCCCGTAGTGGTCGCCAACGCCGAAGGTTCACGCACCACCCCGTCGATCGTCGCCTTCGCCAAGAACGGTGAGGTGCTGGTCGGCCAGCCCGCCAAGAACCAGGCCGTCACCAACGTCGATCGCACCATCCGCTCCGTCAAGCGCCACATCGGCACCGACTGGAACGTGGAGATCGACGGCAAGAAGTACACGCCCCAGGAGATCAGCGCGCGCACGCTCATGAAGCTGAAGCGCGACGCCGAGGCATACCTGGGTGAGGACATCACGGACGCCGT
>NZ_LTCZ01000313.1:0-2873 GCF_001583455.1 Rhodococcus sp. LB1
TCGGCCGCGAAGTCACGGGCAGTGTCGCTGATCGCCCGCTCGTCATCGGTCAAGGTGAACATGGAGGTCCGTTCAGTTCATGGTCGGGATGACGAAGTGGTTGGTCTCTTCCTTCTTGCCCGAGGGCCAACGCTGCGTCACGGTCTTGGTCTTGGTGTAGAAGCGGAACGAATCGGGACCGTGCTGGTTCAGGTCGCCGAAGCCGGAGCGCTTCCAGCCGCCGAACGTGTGGTACGCGATCGGCACGGGGATCGGCACGTTGACGCCGACCATGCCGACGTTCACGCGGTTCGTGAAGTCGCGGGCGGTGTCGCCGTCGCGGGTGAAGATCGCGACGCCGTTGCCGTACTCGTGCTCGGTCGGCAGGCGGAGTGCCTCCTCGTAGTCCGCGGCACGGGCGACGAGCAGGACGGGTCCGAAGATCTCTTCCTTGTAGACGCGCATGTCGGTGGTGACCTTGTCGAATAGGGTCGCACCGGCGAAGAAGCCGTTCTCGTGGCCCTCGAGGGTGAAGCCGCGGCCGTCGATCACGGCCTCCGCACCCTCGTCGATGCCGATCTGGATGTAGTTGTTCACCCGCTCGAGGGCGTCCTTGCTGACCAGCGGGCCGAAGTCGGCGGACTCGTCGTCGCTGCGGCCGATCGTGAGCTTGCCGACCCGTTCGGTCAGCTTGGCAACGAGCGCATCGGCCGTCTCCTCGCCTACCGGGACCGCGACGGAAATGGCCATGCACCGCTCACCCGCGGAGCCGTAACCTGCGCCGATAAGGGCATCGGCCACCTCGTCGAGGTCGGCGTCAGGCATGATGATCGCGTGGTTCTTCGCGCCACCGAAGCACTGCGCACGCTTGCCGTGGGCCGCGGCGGTCTCGTAGATGTACTGCGCGATGGGCGTGGAGCCGACGAACCCGACAGCCTTGACGCGGTCGTCGGTGAGCAGGACGTCCACCACTTCCTTGTCACCGTTGACCACGTTGAACACGCCTGCGGGCAGACCGGCCTCGAGGAACAGCTCGGCCAGACGCAGCGGCACCGACGGGTCGCGCTCGGACGGCTTGAGGATGAACGCGTTGCCGGCGGCCAGCGCGGGACCGGCCTTCCACAGCGGGATCATGGCCGGGAAGTTGAAGGGGGTGATGCCGGCGACGACGCCGAGCGGCTGACGCATCGAGTACACGTCGATGCCGGTTCCGGCGGATTCCGTGTACTCGCCCTTGAGGAGGTGCGGGGCGCCGAGGGCGAACTCGATGACCTCGAGGCCGCGCTGGATGTCGCCCTTCGCGTCGGGGATCGTCTTGCCGTGCTCGGACGACAGGAGGCGCGCCAGCGAATCCATCTCCTCCTGCACGAGCTGGAGGAACTTCATCAGGACGCGGGCCCGCTTCTGCGGGTTGAACAGCGCCCATTCCCGCTGAGCATCCACCGCGTTCGCGATGATCGCCTCGGTCTCGGCCTTGTCGGCGAGAGGCACACGCGCCTGCACCTCACCGGTGTTGGGGTCGTAGACGTCGCCGAACTTGTTGGAGGCACCGGGGACGCGCTTGCCGCCGACGAAGTGGGATAGCTCTTGAACCATTGTGCGAACCCGTTTCTTGCTCGATGATGAGGGAGTTCCGAATATGTAGCCCATCCTATAGTTGGATGTCCATGTATGTCCAGACGTAGACAGTTCGGTCGTGCTCACCACCCTACGATCGGGTCATGCAGATTCACTCTCCCGAGGAGCTGAATTTCCTCCGAATCCTCCGGACCAACCCGTGCATCACCACGATCCTGGACCGTGCACCCCAGCTCGGCCTCTCGGACTGGTACCTCACCGCAGGCGCCGTGTTCCAAACGGTCTGGAACCACCTCGACGGCCGCGACCCACAGTCGGGGATCAACGACTACGACCTCTTCTACTTCGACGACAGCGACATCGGCTACGAGGCCGAAGACGACGTCATCCGCAGAGCCGACGCACTGTTCGACGACCTCGACGTGCGCGTCGAGGTCAGAAACGAAGCGCGTGTACATCTTTGGTACGAACACCATTTCGGCGCGCCCGCGACACCCTTCACCGACTGCAACGACGCCATCGACCACTTCGCCTCCACCACCTGCTGCTACGGCATCCGGAGCAACCCCACCGGAGACGACGAGATCTACGCTCCCCACGGATTCACCGACCTCTTCGACATGGTTCTGCGCCCGAACCCCGTACTCGCCCCGCGCGACGTGTACGAGGCCAAAGCCGCCCGGTGGCAGAAGGAATGGCCCCGATTGACAGTGGTGCCGTGGCCGGAGTGAGAAGTCAATGCTTTCGCACGACGTGCTCGGGCTCGCCCGGTTTCCAGATGGTGATGTCCATGTGGCCGTCGCCGACCTCCACTGCCGAGCCGCCGGTCAGGTCGGCTCGGTAGCAGTGATCGAACTCCTGCCCCCTGATGTCGAACCCGGTCTCGTCGAACAGCGCCTGCGCGAAACGCTGATGCAGGGCCTTGTCCTGGACGTCGTCTACGACACCCCACAGTTTCGCATCGCCCTCCTTCACCTCGGTGTCGACGGTCGCGGTGTGCAGGCAGAAGCGCGGATCACGAGCCAGGTCCCGGAACTTCGTGGTGTTCGGCATTCCGGCGATCCACAATTGATTCTCGAAGAACCTCGGCTCGACCGGGCTGATCCGCGGAAATCCATCAGAGCGAAGCGTGCCGAGCATGCATAGGTTTCCGGTCGCCGCGTGCCTGCGGGAGAAGATAGCGGCAATCCGCGGAGCAGCTTCGGCGAACTCATTCCAGCTGGCCATGCACACGACCCTACGACGATTCCCATGGCCGCCGGGTCAAGACGCACGCAATTGTGCGATCAGTACCGCCTCGACTTCCGACTGTCGTG
>NZ_LTCZ01000314.1:0-155 GCF_001583455.1 Rhodococcus sp. LB1
TCGTAGCCGTCGAGAACGTCTGCAAAATCTTCGGTGCGGTAGTCGACGACGACGTCGGCGCCGAGCTCTCGGACGAAGTCGGCGTTTCGGCCGCTGGCGGTGGTGGCGACGCTCGCCCCGAGATGCTTGGCGAGCTGGATCGCGATCGATCCGAC
>NZ_LTCZ01000314.1:187-609 GCF_001583455.1 Rhodococcus sp. LB1
GAGTGAGGCGGCTTCGACCACGCTGATCGACGTCGGTCGTAGCGCCAGGTCGTCCTCGTGGACGGCGATGCGTTCGGCGAAGGTGCCGATTCGGCCGTCACGGGGGCGGGCGTAGACCTCGTCGCCGACGGAGAACTGTCGAACGCGGGCGCCGACTCCGATGACGGTACCCGCCAGATCGTGTCCGAGAGTCAACGGCGCCGGGTAGTGGAGCAGTTGTTTGAACTCGCCGATGCGGATCTTCTCGTCGAGCTGGTTGAGGCCGGCTGCCTGAATTTCGACGAGTACGTCGTGGTCACCGACGATCGGCTCGCGCACGGTCGTCTCCTGCAGCGGCCGCTTGTACGCAGCGAAGGCGAAGGCTTTCACGACTGATCGCCACTGTTGGTCGCGGAGGAGGAGGCGGCGGCGGTGTGCGGCTC
>NZ_LTCZ01000314.1:687-864 GCF_001583455.1 Rhodococcus sp. LB1
CTGTGACAGGTCGTCGGGTGCTGCTTTCCCGCCGCCCATGATTGCTTTCAGTTGTGCGAGGCGGGCCTGCATCGAAATGCGTGTGTCTCGGTCGATGGCACGTTCGGCGAGCCGGGCGAAATAGGCGTCGGCGGAGCGTTTGCCTTCGGTCGTGCGTGGGAAGAACAGGAAGTGTCG
>NZ_LTCZ01000315.1:0-4521 GCF_001583455.1 Rhodococcus sp. LB1
GCCATGAACGTGGTCATCGAGAAAAACCTTATGGTCGCGATGCGCGACGGCGTCGAACTCGCCACCGATGTCTATCGCCCGCACGGCGATGGACCGTTTCCCACCTTGGTCGAGCGCATCCCGTACAACAAGGAAATCTACGGGATGATCAGCGGTTGGGTGGACGTCCTACGCGCGGCGCGAGAGGGATTCGCGGTCGTCGTCCAGGACACGCGAGGCCGGTACCAGGCCCTATAGCACGATGGCAAAACGCCGAGACGAACGTGGGCAACAGTTGCATTAGTTCACGGGAAGCCGTCCTTGACCCCGCAAATGAGTGGTCACAATTCCGCCGTCGTTCGTCGAAGGTGGAACTCTGAGTCGCTGCGACACCGTAAATTTCTCCCCTTCGAAGGAGCAGGTATGAAAGAATTGAGTCCCACATGGTTTGCTGAGACATTCCAGTTCTTGACGGAATATCTTCCTCCGGATAAACCTCAGCCCAATCTCTTGGAAAAGTTCAGCAATACCGGGATCATCGAACCCAAAGAAGGCGTCATGCTGGCCGGGAGCCGTGCCGCATTAGCGGCGGTGACTGACCCCGAGGCGGCCTTCACGACCAGGGGGGCGGTAAAGATAGGCAATCAGCGCCCACATATTCCTCAGCAAACAGATCCACCCGACCACGCAAAATACCGGAAGCTGCTCGATCAGCTGTTCTCCCCGAAACGCATGAATTCCGTCGAATCGGAGATCTTTACTCGAGCAAATACTCTGATCGATGCCTTCATAGACCGCGGCGAGTGCAATTTCACAGACGAGTTCGCGGAGCCGTTCCCGGGGATGGTATTTCTGGACCTTCTAGGACTCCCCCAGGCGGACCGCCCGCAGCTGCAGCAGATGGCCGACGCGATCTTCCACCCTGGCGAAGGCATCACCACCGACGTTGCGGAGATCACCCGCATCCAGAACGCGGGCGGTCAGCAGATCTACGATTACTTCGGGGCCGCGATAGAGGAGCGCCGTAAGAGCCCACGCGAAGACATGCTTACCGGATTCATCGGCTCAGAGATAGACGGACGACGGCTCACCACAGAAGAGATACTCGACATCTGCTTCACTCTGGTCATCGGCGGCCTCGATACTGTGAAGGCAACACTCACCCAGTGCATGGCGTTCCTGGGGCAGAATCCTTCGCACCGCCAACGGTTGGTCGATGAGCCGGGCGTGATACCCCAGGCAATCGAAGAATTGCTTCGCTGGGAGACCCCTGCGGCCGTCAGCTTCCGGCGCTCGACGAAGGATCAGGAGGTCCTTGGTTGCCCAATGCGGGAAGGCCAGTTGGTGGTCCTGTCCTTCGGCGGTGCTAACGTCGATCCAGAGGCGTTCCCCGACGGGATGACAGTCGATTTCGATCGCAAACCAAATCGTCACCTCGCATTCGGATCCGGTATACATCGGTGCTTGGGTTCTCACCTCGCTCGCCGGGAGCTTAACGTCGCCTTGCAGGAATGGCACCGACGCATTCCCGAATGGTCGCTCAAAACCGGCACCAATTTGACGTCGTCAATGCCGATTCGAACGATCGCCAATCTCGAGCTGGTTTGGTAAATAGCGGCGGTGAACGTGGGCTCCGTGCGCGCATCAGCCAGCGCATGGAGCCTCAACCAAGGGTGCGATGGCTGTATCGCGCGCTGAGCGCGAGGCGAAGTTAGATGGCGTGTACAACACCAGGGTTCGAGCCTAGGTCATCAAGTGATCGCTACTGATCAGCACAGAAAGGCGCCACACATGGCTTACAATCCGGCTTCGACGATCGTAGTTGTTGGCGGGGGGCAGGCCGCCGTTGAGTTGGCGTTCGGGCTCCGAAAAGGGGGTCACGGGGGGCGCGTTGTGATCATTTCCGAGGAGTCGCATCCGCCATATCAGAGACCGCCGCTGTCGAAGGGTTACCTAACAGGCAAGGTTGTCCTAGGCGATCTGTATCTCCGTCCTATGGCTACCTATGAGGAAGCAAAAATCGAGCTACTGCTCAATACTCGTGTGCAGACCTTAGACCGGGCTGCTCAACAACTCATCCTCGATAACGGGAATTCGGTGGGCTACGACCTGTTAGCTCTGACAGTGGGAGGTCGTCCTCGGCAGTTGCCGATCCTGCACCAGGAGCGGAATAGCACGAATGTGCATTATCTGCGCTCGATCGTCGACATCGACGCACTGCGTGAACAGGCTCGTCCCGGCCGACGAGTGGTCATCATCGGCGGCGGGTATATCGGTCTGGAGGCCGCTTCGGTAGCAGTGACTCTTGGCGCGGAGGCCACTGTCGTCGAAGCAATGCCGCGAGTGTTGGCACGGGTTACCGCCCCCCACATGTCCGAGTTCTACGAGTCGGTCCACCGCAGCCATGGGGTGCGGATCGTCACGGGGGCATCCGTGATCGCGGCCAGCACAGATGACAGGACCTCGGAGGTCGCCAGCGTCACCCTGGACTCGGGCGAAGTATTGGAGACCGACGTCCTCGTGGTCGGCGTTGGGCTGGTACCGAACACAGAGCTGGCCGAGGAGGCCGGCCTGGTCGTCGACGGGGGCATCGTGGTGAACGAAGCCTGCCAGACCAATGACCCGCGCATCTACGCCGCCGGCGACTGCACGAAACATCCCTCCCAGCTGCACGACGGGGACCTCGTTCGGGTGGAGTCTGTGTCGAATGCTGTGGAGCAGGGACGTGTTGCCGCTCGTAATATGTTAGGCAACGAGGCCGTGCACGACGCGGTCCCATGGTTCTGGTCCGATCAATACGACCTCAAATTGCAGATGGTTGGCCGTTCGACGAACCACGACGAGATCGTAACGCGCGGGAACCCCGAGGAGAAGTCGTTCTCGACCTTTTACCTCGCCGCGGGGCGCCTCATCGGCGCCGATACTGTGAATCGTCCGACAGACTTCGCCTGGGCCCGACGCCTGGTGGCGAAAGATGTACCGGTGCAAGTTGCAGCGCTGGCTGATGAGGGCGTCCCCTTGAAGTCTCTTTTGACTTACGGCTGAATTGAGAACTGATGACGAAAATCGTGTTTGGTATGCCCTCGGGCGAAAAAAACGCTTACGACGCTGAGCCGGGCAAATCCGTGATGCGGGTCGCCGTGGCTAACCTCGTCGACGGCATCATCGGTGACTGCGGAGGATATGCCACGTGTGCCACCTGCCATGTCTATGTGGACGAGAGCTGGGTGGACAAGTTACCGCCACCAAAATCAGATGAATCGGACATGCTAGAGGTTGCCGATGACCCGAAACCGAACAGTCGGTTGTCGTGTCAGATCCACGTCGAGGAGGCGCATGACGGGTTGCTCGTGCACGTGCCGCCGGGTCAAATCTGAAATCAACACCGAATCATTAAAGCGACTGTTCGGATCGACATACCGAGCCCGGGCACTCTCCGTCGAGAAGAAGCCTGGCTCGTCGTTCTGATGAGGCATGTCACGGGGGTGGCCTGCCGCTCGGCGGTAGTCGCCCGAACGTGAGGAGACGAAATTATGCAGGTGAACGTATCAGAGAAGTGCACCGGTCACGGTCGGTGCTACACCCTTGCCGAAGACGTTTTCGAGTCCGACGACATCGGGTACAACGCCAGAGTGGGAACGACGTTCGAAGTACGTAGCGACTTGGGCGAAAGTGCCAGGTTCGGAGCATCCAGTTGTCCGGAGGACGCCATCATTATCATCGAGTGAACAGCGGCGGGGCCTTTGGCAGGTTGGCGGTCTACGGTGCCGTCCTGGGCGGCCACGTAGAGACCGGGGGCGGGGCGGATACTCGACCTTCGGATAGTCGAGGTCATGGTGAAGTCGATGAAACAAAAAGGATCCCTCGCGGGGGTTCTCGAACCAGCTCGTGGCGTTTCCGGTGAGGCCGAACCAGAGGGTGAGACGGTCGCCGGCATTCCGAAGCGCGATCGCGGCGACGCGGGAGCCCCCAAGGCGTCCGCCTTTCGGTGCGTGGTCGTAGACCAAATCGGCGAGGAGGCTCTCGCGGTGGGTAGCAAGGTATTCCAGCATCCCGAGCAGATCATTCCTGCATGGACGGGATGCTGCTTGCCGCTGTCGCCATCGCAACGCACGCACGCACTGGACCCGTCAAAGCTCACCTCAGCGGCCAGTCGATGGAAGGAGACGGGGAGATGCTCGCCCGCGTGGGCCGGTACCCCTTGTCCCGGAGCACGGTGAGCGCCGCATCGCCCCCTCCCCCACCGTCGGTCCCCGTGGTCGCAGCCGTCAGCACGCGGACCTTGACGATCACGTTGTCGGCGGTGCGGTCGAGGATGTTCATCAACGCGACCAGGACCTGCGGGTTCAGTCGCTCGGGATTCTCCGCCGTGAGCCGGTACACCTGACTCACCGACGGGTGCGCCGCCTCGCGCTTTCACGGTGAGCGCTTCGAAACTCGGAGTCGAACATAAAGAAAGGCGGCCCGACCTGGAAGAATGCGGATTGTTGAGGCCCGTATTCATCCAAATAGAAGGATCACCTGGTGAGCAGGTCTACGTCG
>NZ_LTCZ01000316.1:0-901 GCF_001583455.1 Rhodococcus sp. LB1
AAGGCGGTCGCGGCGAAGGTACCGGTGAAGAGGGAAGAGGTGAGAAAGGCTCCGGCGCAAAAGACGACCAAAGAGATTCGTGAGTGGGCGATCGGGGCGGGCCATGTGGTGTCCGCCCGCGGCCGGATTCCGGTCGAGATCGAGCGAGTATTCCACGATGCCCAGGCCGAAATTTCGGTCGCGTGAGGTGCAGCATTGCCCCCGATTCTCGAAGACGCCAACTGTGCTGCGCCAGGGACGGGTTGGCATCAACGGTGTCAGTGATGTGCAACATCGACTACAGAAAATGTGAAGCGGGTCATATCACTGTGACGGGGGTGCACACGGCGGATTCAACCGGATGTGCCGAAACCGCGGATGCGACGAAAAGGTAGGGCGCGCATGACCACAGCCTCGATGATTCCGGCGTCTTCGATCCCCTCATGCCGCCGGTGCGGCGCAGCGGCGGCATGAGCACCGCGGGGATCAAAGCGAGGATCGAGGCCATGTACGCAGACGACCGACGACCGGTGACCCAGACGGGTCCGCGCTGACACATTAAGGGGGACACGATGAATGTGCTGCTTCTGCTGGGTTTGCTGATCACCGCGTTCGCTGCCGTGCTGGCGATGCAGACCGACGAGCAGTCCCGCTCTCGGCACTGAATGGCGCGTCACCAGTGGTGTCGGAGGTCGTGGGTAGATTCCCTGAGTGACGATCGAGGTAACCGCCAGCACACCCGCAGGGTTGAATCCGGCCGACGGCGGGTGGGGTGCGGTACCGGAGCTGTCCGAGCAGACGGTGGCGCAGATCGCCGGGGCGCTCGAGGCGTCGCAATCGGCGGGCACCCCGCCGCGTCTACGCCTCGGACTGGCGCCGCTTCCGCAGCTGGTGCCACACCCACGGCCACCCGTCGTTGCCG
>NZ_LTCZ01000317.1:0-7424 GCF_001583455.1 Rhodococcus sp. LB1
CGGACACGTCGATCGACGTGGCGGACGGCATCTCGGCGGCAATCGGAGAGAGCGCGGAGGAACTCGGGGCCGGCGTCGTGGGCGGTGATCTCGTGCAGGCCGGGCAGGTCGTGATTTCCGTCACCGTCCTCGGTGATCTGGGTGGCAGGAGCCCGATCCGGCGATCGGGCGCGCGGCCGGGCGACGTCGTCGCCGTGGCCGGCGACCTCGGCCGGTCGGCGGCCGGTCTCGCGCTGCTGGTCGGCGGGTCCTCGGACTTCCCGGATCTTCTCGCCGCGCATCGTGTCCCCACTCCGCCGTACTCCGCCGCCTGGGCCGCCGCGGACGGGGGCGCGCACGCGATGACCGACATCTCCGACGGGCTCCTCGCCGATCTCGGTCACATCTGCGACGCCTCCGGCGTCGGAATGGCCCTCACCCGATCCGAAATCGCCGTCTCACCCGAACTGGTGTCGGCGGCGAAGCTTCTCGGCGCCGACCACTGGGAATGGGTGCTGACCGGGGGAGAGGACCACGGCTTCGCCGCCACCTTTCCTGCCGACGTCCCGCTCCCGGCGGGGTGGACGACGATCGGCGCGGTGCACGACGGGTCCGGCATCTCGGTCGACGGCGAGACCTGGCCGGGGGCCGGCGGCTGGCAGAGTTTCTCGGTATAGGTTGCACGCATGGCTATCTACGCGCTCGGGGACCGCGAACCCGACATCCATCCGGACGCCTACGTCCATCCCGACGCCGTGGTGATCGGGAACGTGACCCTGGCGGCAGGCACCTCGGTGTGGCCGCAGGCCGTGCTCCGCGCCGACTACGGCACCATCACCGTCGGCGCCGACACGAACATCCAGGACGGCACCGTGATCCATTGCACGTCGAACGATCCCACCGTCATCGGCTCGGGGTGCGTCGTCGGTCACGCCGCCCACATCGAGGGATCCACGATCGGCGACCACTGCCTGATCGCGTCCGGTTCGATCGTGCTCAACGGTTCGGTCATCGGTGCCGGTTCGGTCGTCGGTGCCGGCGCCGTCGTTCCGTTCAAGTTCGAGGTTCCGCCGCGGAGCATGGCGCTCGGCGTCCCCGCGAAGATCCGGCAGAACTACGAGGTTCCCGAGGGGCATCTCGAGATGAACGTGAAAATGTACGCCGCGAACGCGGCCTACTACCGCGACTCGCTGCGCAGGCTCGACTGATGGCGGCGCCGCTGTCGGACCTCGTCGAGGCCGGATGGGCAGACGCACTCGAACCCGTGTCCGGACGGATCACGGAGATGGGCGAGTTCCTGCGCGCGGAAATCGCCGACGGGCGTGAGTACCTCCCCGCCGGAGAGAACGTCCTGAGGGCGTTCACCCACCCGTTCTCCGAGGTCAAGGTCCTGATCGTGGGCCAGGACCCGTACCCCACACCCGGTCACGCGGTCGGTCTCAGTTTCTCGGTGGCCCCGGACGTGCGCCCGGTGCCACGCAGCCTCGGCAACATCTTCACCGAGTACAGCAAGGACCTCGGCTACGAGACGCCCACCACCGGGGACCTCACGCCGTGGTCGCGGCAGGGAGTGCTTCTGCTGAACAGGGTTCTCACCGTGCAGCCCGGACTTCCGGCCTCGCACCGGAAGAAGGGCTGGGAGGCGGTGACCGAGCAGGCCATTCGCGCTCTCGTGGCGCGCCCCGAACCCCTCGTCGCAATTCTGTGGGGCCGGGACGCGTCCACGTTGAAACCGATGCTCGGCGACGTGCCGACCATCGAGTCGGCCCACCCCTCACCGTTGTCCGCGTCGCGCGGATTCTTCGGATCGCGGCCGTTCAGCCGGGCGAACGAACTCCTCGACGGCCTGGGCGCCGAGCCGGTGAACTGGCAGCTGCCGTAATCGGCGAATTCCCCTCCTGCGCAGACGAGAAGTCGGCGCGCCGCTTCACTCCACGGACGAGAAGTCGGCACGCCGCTTCTCGACGAAGGCGTCGACGCCCTCGCGTCCCACCGGGCTGTCGGCCGCGGTGGCGATCGACGCGGCCTCCGCGTCGAGTTGCTCGGCGAGCGTCCGATATCGGGAGGCGCGGACGAGCGTCTTGATCCCCGAGAAGGACGGCGTCGGGCCGGCAGCGAGCGTGCGGGCGAGCCGGAGTGCCTCGTCCTGGACGACGTCGTCGCCGACGAGGCGGCTGAGGATTCCCAGTCGGACGGCCTCGTCACCGCTGAGAACGGCATCGGTGATCAGGATCTCGCGCGCGCGGGCGTCGCCGACGATGCGCGGGAGGGTCCAGGACATGCCGCCGTCCGGGGTGAAGCCGATGGACGGGTAGGCCGGGCGCAGCTTGGTGCCCGGGCCGCCGATGGCGACGTCCGTGAGGCAGACGAGGCTCATGCCGGCGCCCGCCGCCCACCCGTGAACACCGGCGATCACCGGAACGGTCACAGCGTCGAGCGCACGAACGAATTCGTGGAACACGCGCGCTACCTCGGCGACGTATTCGCTTCGCACCGGTGCGGCCGCGAAGGCGTGGACGTTGCCGCCCGCGCAGAAGTTCGGGCCCTCCCCGACGAGAAGGACGCTGCCGATTCGGTCACCGACCGCTTCGAGTGCCCGGGCACCCTGCACCATGCCCTCGCCGTCCAGCGAGGTGCCGTTCTCCGCCGTCGCGATCGTGATGCGCAGGACGCCGTCTTCGAGCTGTACTTTGCTGAGTCCATCGAGAGAAGTCACCGTTGCACCTTACGTGGGCCCCTGCGGGTGCCCGACGTGCCCCGATGCGCTGCGACGATGCCGAATAGGGCAGGTGTGGCGACACAAAAAAACTGCGCCCCCGACACCGAAGTGTCGGGGGCGCAGTGACATCGCACGCAGCGTCGGGTCAGCCCCGAGCAACCTTTCCAGCCTTCAGGCAGGAGGTGCAGACGTTGACCTTCCGGGTGTTTCCGGGGGCAACCTCGGCACGAACAGTCTGAATGTTCGGGTTCCAGCGACGGTTGGTACGCCGGTGCGAGTGCGAGACCGACTTACCGAAGCCGGGCCCCTTGGCGCATACGTCGCAGACGGCAGCCATAGTCGCGAACTCCTTCAAGATAGTGAACTGTGAAATTTGCTGGCCTCGTGGAGACAGGGCACAGCAAGCGCGCCCTGTACGAGGCAACCGTGAAAGAGTAGCCGCTCGAGTGCGGATTGGCCAAACCCGGTCCCGAAGGGCTCGGACCGCGGGCCCGATCATCGTCCCCCGACTAGTCTGACGGCACCTTCCCATTCCCCTGGCCGGAGAGGACGACAGTGGCCCCTGAGCTCCCGATGGACGGTCGAGTCCTCGAATCGTGGGCGCGGACCGCCGTCGCGGGTCTGGAAAAGCGGTGCGAGGAGATCAACAGCCTCAACGTCTTTCCGATCCCGGACTCCGACACGGGTACCAACCTGCTGTTCACCATGCGGGCGGCACTGGGTGCGATCGACGAGTACGCGGGCACCGAAAGCGGCGCCAAGGACGTCCGGCAGGTTGCCATCGCCCTGGCTCGGGGCGCAGTTGCAGGCGCGCGGGGGAACTCCGGGGTGATCCTGTCCCAGGTGCTGCGAGGGGTCGCGGAAGCGGCCGTCACCTCCGCCGTCGACACCCGGACGGTCCGGACCGGACTGCTGATGGCCACCAATCTGGTGACGGACGCGGTGAGCTACCTGGTGGAGGGCACCATCGTCACCGTGCTGCGCTGCGCGGCCGACGCGGCGGCGGAGTTCCCGGACGAGGCGCCGATCGCGGTCACGGCACGCGCAGCCGCGGATGCGGCGGCGTCCGCGCTCACCAGGACGCCGTCGCAACTCGACGTGCTGGGCACCGCGGGCGTCGTCGATGCGGGAGGACTCGGCCTCGTCGTGATCCTCGACGCTCTCGTCACGGCCGTGACGGGTGCGCCGCCGGATCGCGCACCGATCGCGCTCCACGTTCCGCGCCGCACCCCGTCCACTCATCGCGCAGAGTCCGTCCCCGTTGTCGCGCCGCCCGCGTCGCAGGGCCCGCATGCGCATCCGGGACCCGGACCCGACTGCGACGAGGGCTCGGATCAGGACTTCGAGGTGATGTACCTGGTCGCGGAGTCCGACGAGGACCGCATGGGGGAGTTGCGCACCACGCTGAACGCCCTCGGGGACTCGATCGTGATCGTCGGAGACGGCGGCGGAGGCTGGTCGGTGCACGTGCACTGCACGGATGCGGGCGCCGCCGTGGAGGCCGGACTGTCGGCGGGACGCATCCACGGAATCAGGGTCAGCAGTTTCCTCGTGGATGCGCGGGACCAGGGTTTGCTCGTTCCACCGGTCCGGACCCGGCCGGATCAGGGCGAGCGGGGCATCGTCGCCGTCGTGGCCGGGGACGGCGCCGCCGAACTGTTCGCGAGCGAGGGCGCGACAGTCCTCCGGTGCGACGACGCCCCCGTCACCCGGGCCCAGCTCCTCGGCATCATCAGGCAGATGGGACGCACCGAGGTGCTCGTCCTCCCCAACGGCGCGCTGACGGCCCAGGAACTCGTCGCGGTCAGTGCCGCGGCGAGGGACGCCCGCCACGAGGTCCTGCTGCTCGCGACGTCCGCGATGGTGCAGGGACTCGCATCCCTGGCGGTGCACGACCCCGAACGTGAGGCGGTGGACGACGCGTTCGCGATGTCGGAGGCGGCCGCCGCCACCCGCTGGGGATCGTTGCGCATCGCCCGGGAACGGGCCCTCACCTACGTGGGCACCTGCGAACCGGGCGACGGCATCGGACTGATGGGTCACGAGGTGATCGTCATCGAACCGGACGCGGTCGGGGCCGGACGGCGGCTCGTCGACCTCGTCCTCGGCGCAGGTGGCGAACTGGTGACGCTCCTGATGGGGTCGGAGGCGCCGGAGGGGCTGGACACTGAATTGGCCGATCACATCTCGCAGCGGCACCCCGGCGTCGAGGTGATGATCTACCACGGTGGACAACCTGGAGATCTGTTGCAACTCGGGGTGGAATGAGGAATTCGATGGCCACATTGTCCGACCGGCTCGATCATCTGCTGGGGAAGAAGACCGCCGACGCGCTCGAGGAGGCGTTCGACATCCGCACGGTCGAGGACCTGCTGCGGCATTACCCGCACCGGTACGCCTCGCAGGGCCGCGAGCTCGCCGAGAAGGACCCGCCGGAGGGCGAGCACATCACGATCATCGCCCGGGTCACGTCCGCGGCCGTCGTGAAGATGAAGAACCGGCCGGGCAGCATGCTCAAGGTGGTCCTGTCGACCGACACCCAGAACGTGGACGTCACCTTCTTCAGCCCGCAGAAGGTCAAGCACGTGATCAAGCCGGGTGTGCGCGCGATGTTCTCGGGAACGGTCAAGTACTTCCGCCAGAAGTGGAGCCTCACCCATCCGAGCTACCTCATCCTTCCCGAGCCGCGTGCCGGCAGCGAGGACCCCGTCGTGAACGTCGACAGGATCCGCGGTGCCGGGGATCTCGCCGGAATCGCCCGGGCGTCGCAGGAACCCGGTGCGGGGGTCGATCTGTCCGTGTTCGACCGGGCGCTGATCCCGCTCTATCCCGCCACGCGGGACGTCGAGAGCTGGACGATCATGAAGTGCGTCCGCCAGATCCTGGACCAGCTCGATCACGTCGACGACCCGCTGCCGGAGACCATCCGGGCCGAACGCGACCTGATCGGTCTCGACGAAGCCCTCCGGTCGGTTCACCTGCCCGACACCCGCGAGGACGTGGAGAACGCCCACGACCGCCTGCGGTTCGACGAGGCGACGGCGCTCCAGCTGGTTCTCGCCCGTCGCCGTCACGACAACGCCGAGCGAGTCGCGCCCGAGTGCCCGCCGGTGGCCGGCGGGATCGCCGACGTGTTCGAGAAGATGCTTCCGTTCCAGCTCACCGACGGTCAGCACGCGGTCGCCGACGAGATCTCGGCCGATCTGGCGCAGCCACACCCGATGAGCAGGCTGCTGCAGGGTGAGGTGGGTTCGGGTAAGACGATCGTGGCCCTGCGCGCCATGCTCCAGGTGGTCGACGCCGGTTACCAGTGCGCCCTGCTCGCGCCGACCGAGGTCCTCGCGACGCAGCACGCCCGGTCGTTGCGGGCGATGCTCGGCTCCCTCGCGACCGCCGGGGAACTCGGGGCGCACGAGAAGGCCACACGGGTGGCGCTGCTGACGGGGTCGATGCCGGTCGCCGCCAAACGCACCGCTCTCAACGAGGCGATCACCGGCGACGCCGGGATCGTCATCGGCACGCACGCCCTGATCCAGGACAACGTCGAATTCTTCAATCTCGGGATGGTGGTGGTCGACGAGCAGCACCGGTTCGGTGTCGAGCAGCGCGACCGGCTGCGGTCGAGGGCGCGGGAGGGCCTGAGCCCGCATCTGCTGGTGATGACGGCGACGCCGATTCCCCGCACCATCGCGATGACGGTGCTCGGCGATCTCGAGGTGTCGACGCTGCGCCAGCTGCCGAAGGGGCGGTCACCGATCAAGAGCAGTGTGGTACCCGCGTCCCAGAAGCCGCAGTGGGTTGCGCGCGCGTGGGAACGGATCCGCGAGGACGTGGCCGAGGGGCGGCAGGCGTACGTCGTGTGCTCGCGCATCGGAGACGGCGAGAAGGGTGACGGTGAGGACGCGTTCGACGAGAAAGCGCCCGAGACGAAGTCCGCCGTCGAGGTGTTCGAGGAGTTGAGCGGCACGATCATGCCGGACCTGCGGGTGGGTCTGCTGCACGGCCGGCTTCCCGCGGACGAGAAGGATGCGGTGATGCGCGACTTCACGGCCGGCGACATCGACGTCCTCGTGTGCACCACGGTCGTGGAGGTCGGCGTCGACGTCCCGAACGCGACGATCATGGTGATCGTCGACGCGGACCGTTTCGGTGTGAGTCAGCTGCACCAGCTGCGCGGACGCGTCGGCCGTGGCAAACACCAGGGCCTGTGCATTCTCGTCACGAAGATGAATCCGGGCGGTCCCGCCTACGAGCGATTGTCGAGCGTGGCGTCGACCAACGACGGTTTCGAACTGGCGCAACTCGACCTCGCCACGCGCCGCGAGGGCGACATTCTCGGTGCGGCGCAGTCGGGCACGACATCCACGTTGCGGCTGTTGTCGCTACTCGGCCACGAGGACGTCATCGCCGCGGCGTCCGAGTTCGCGCGTTCGGTGATCGCGGACGACCCGCGCCTCGAGAACCATCCCGGACTGTCGGCGATGGTGACGTCGGCGCTCGACGCCGACCGCATCGAATATCTGGAGAAAACGTGAGAACTTACTTCGCTTCACGTAAATCTTTGCTCGTCTGTTTCGGGTCTGTTGCAGAATTCGCACACGTCAGGGGGGTCTTTGTGAAGTTTGTGGAGGATCCTGAAATGTGGGATGCCATTTATCCGCGGCCGTCGACGGCGGGGTAGTTTGCTCCAATGTTCTCCAAAGTCCTGGTCGCCAACCGTGGCGAA
>NZ_LTCZ01000318.1:0-5827 GCF_001583455.1 Rhodococcus sp. LB1
ACCGGTTTCAGCCAGAACGACACGGTGTCGGCAGGCATGATCGGCCAGTCCTCCGGCCGGGGAATGTGGTGGATCCCGAAGGTGTACCAGAGCACCACGTCGGTGTTCTCGATCGGCCGGTCGGCCGCGGTCCACTCGGGAAGTCCGTGATCGTCCTTGCTCTGGTTCACGAATTCCCCGGCAGGCCAGCGTTCGTCGGGGGAGTTGGGGGTCACCCAGACGGTGTGCCCGATCGCACCGGTGCGCTGGAAGATCGGCGACGCCGGGTCGAACATCGACGGGATCGCGCCGCCGGGAACGAGCTTGTAGGCGGGGGCGGTGCCGAGTCCGGTGGTCGTGTTGTCGTTGACCACCTTCCACGCCCGCTGGCTCTGCCAGTCGAAGTCCTGTCGGCCTTCGAGTTCGGTGCGCAGCGGGGTGTTCTTCTGGCGCAGCGCGAGACCCAGAGGGTTGTCCGGGCCCATCGGCACCACCTCGGTCTCGGTCGCGTACACCGTGTTCTCGGTGCCGTCCACGTCGAGATCGAGGCGGGCCACCAGGAAGTGCTGGTGGAACGGCGCGTACGTGCGGTTGTCGACGAGCGTCCCGCTGGGGTGCTCCCCGCCTTCCGGGAAGTGGCTGACCACCATGATCCCGGTGGCGCGGACCTCGCATTCGATGTTGCCGTCCTGGTAGAACCGCCAGTAGACGAGATATTCGTAGTTCGCGACCGTCACGTGTGTCGACACCGTCAGCCGCCGCATGCGGCGCACCTCGGCGCCCGCATCGTGGTCGACGTGCTTCCAGAGGACGGCGTTGTCCTCCTCGTGGATACAGATCGCGTTCTCGATCGTGAACGGCACACCGTGGCTGTCGTGGAGTACGGCGTCGAGATACCGGATCTCGCCCAGGCAGTCGCAGCCCAGGGTGAGTGACGTGGTCATGAACCCGATGCCCCACTCGCCGATGTCGAAGGCGGTGCGGCGGTAGTGATCGGTGCTGGTGTCGCGGTACGGCACCGCCATTTCCGCGAACGACATCCGGTTCGCTATCGAGCGCACCCGGCCGTTGTCGTTGTAGGTCACCGCGTGCAGGGTCATGCCCTCGCGGTAGTTGAACCCCACCCGCAGCGACCAGTTCTGCCACTCGAGTTTGTTGCCCTCGAGCGTGAACGCCGGTCCCTCCGGCTGGACGATGTCCAACGGCTTCAACGGCGGCCGGGTGCTCGCGTCGCGGATCCGTTCCGGGATGTGCCGGGGCACGTATTCGCCCATGACCTCGGGACGTTCGACGCTGAACGTGTCCTCGATCTCGAGCAGTTCCATCTTGTTGACGTCGATCACGCAGTGGAAACCGTTGACCGGGCCCGCATACGGGTTGGCGCCCTCGGCCGCCCGGACCCAGGTGTCCGACCAGCCGAGCCGGCGCCCCTTGTACTTCTCCGGGGTCACCGCGTCGCCGTACGTCCACACGTCCATGAACACCAGGCTCATGTCCGTGACCCCGCGCTTCGCGAGCGCCGCGATCACGTCCGGGTGCCCGCGGAGGAAGGCGTCCGCCTCTTCCCACTCGTCCACCGTGAAATTCGCCTGGACGTCCGGGATGTGCTCCCAGGAGACCACGTTGTCTCCCGTGAGCGAGACGAGCGCCTTGTAGGTGTCTCCGCTGTTGCGGTCGAAGCACACGACGATGGCCCGGCGGTCCGGGACGGTGCCCGACGCGTCGAACGCCGACACCTCGGCCTTGCCCGGCTCGGCCAGTTCGATCGACGCGAACCGCCAGCCGTCCCCGACCCCGTGTTCCCGGGCGAGGACGGCCGCGGCCTGCGCGAATTCGTCCGCCCCCAACGGGTCCAGAGGATGGAACGTGCCGGTGGTCGTCCGGGTCATGGTGTCTCCTCTGGTCGTGGGGTGGGCACTTCGTGCTCGTGCGCCTTTTCGGTTGCGGTGACTACCGAAAAGGCGCACGGGTCAGACGAGCGAGCGCACGATCTGCTCGATGACGGTCAGGGCGTCGTCGAGCAGGTCGTCGCTGATCACCAGCGGCGGAAGCAGTCGGATGACGTTTCCGTAGGTACCGCACGTCAGCAGAATGACACCTTGTTCGAGCGCATGTGCGGCAATCGCCTTCGTCAGTTCGGCGTCCGGCTCGTCGGTGCCGGGCTTGACGAACTCCATCGCGAGCATCGCGCCACGCCCGCGCACGTCACCGATGACGCCGACGTCGGCGGCCAGGGCCTTCAGCCGCGGCAGGGCCAGGTCGCCGATGTGCTGTGCGCGAGCGGGCAGGTCGAACTTCCGCATGCTGTCGATCGCGGCGAGTGCGGCGGCACACGCGACGGGGTTGCCGCCGTACGTGCCACCCAGACCGCCGGGGTGCACTTTGTCGAGGAGTTCGGCGCGGCCCGTGATCGCGGACAGCGGCATGCCGCCCGCCATGCCCTTGGCCATCGTGATGATGTCCGGGACGATCTCCTCGTGCTCGCACGCGAACCAGGCGCCGGTGCGGGAGAACCCGGTCTGCACTTCGTCGGCGATGAACACGACGCCGTTGGCGCGGGCCCAGTTCACCAGGGTGGGGAGGAATCCCTCGGCGGGAACGATGAATCCGCCCTCGCCCTGGATCGGCTCGATGATGATCGCCGCGAGTGAATCGGCGCCGATCTGCTTCTCCATCTGGCTGATGGCGCGCTGGGCGGCCTGCTCGCCGGTCAGTCCGTCCTGGTCCCGGTAGGGGTAGGACATGGGGAGCCGGTACACCTCGGGTGCGAACGGACCGAAGTGGGCCTTGTAGGGCATCGACTTGGCGGTGAGGGCCATCGTCAGGTTCGTCCGACCGTGGTAGGCGTGGTCGAACGCGACGACGGCGTCGCGGCCGGTGGCGAGGCGAGCAACCTTGATCGCGTTCTCCACCGCCTCCGCGCCCGAGTTGAACAGGACGGTGCGCTTCTCGTGGTCGCCGGGGGTGAGGGCGGCGAGTTCCTCCGCCACGCGGACGTAGCCCTCGTACGGGGTGACCATGAAACAGGTGTGGGTGAAGTGCCCGACCTGCTCCCGAACCGCCTCGGCGACGGCCGGATCGGACGCGCCCACGCTGGTGACCGCGATGCCCGAGCCGAGGTCGATCAGGGAGTTGCCGTCGACGTCGACGACCACACCACCGTCGGCATCCGCCGCGTACACGGGGACGCTGGAGCCGACGCCCGCGGCCACGGTGGCGCGGCGGCGTGCGGTGAGGGCCGCCGACTTCGGGCCGGGGAGCTCGGTGACCAGGGCGCGCTTCTGCGGCAGCCGGTACTGGATGTCGTTCATGATGGTGCAGTCCTCAGGGTCGTGACGTGGATGGGTATGGGGTGGGCGACGTCAGTCGTGGGAACTCATGACGTGCTTGATGCGGGTGTAGTCCTCGACGCCGTAGCCGGAGAGGTCCTTGCCGTAGCCGGAGTACTTGAATCCGCCGTGCGGCATCTCGGCGACGAGCGGGATGTGGCAGTTGATCCACACGGCGCCGAAATCGAGTGCGGCCGAGAGGCGTTGCGTGACGCCGTGATCGTTGGTCCACACACTCGACGCCAGACCGTACCGGACGTCGTTGGCGAGGGTGACGGCCTCCTTCTCGTCGGAGAAGCTCTGCACGGTGAGGATGGGCCCGAACGTCTCCTCCTGCACGATGTCGTCGCGCTGGTCGACGCCGGTGATCACGGTGGGTTCGAAGAAGAATCCCTGCTCTCCCGAACGCTTTCCGCCGGTGACGATCTTGGCCGAGGTGGGGAGCGAGGCGATCTTGGAACTGACCGCGTTGAAGTGGTTGACGTTGTTGAGCGGGCCGTAGAACGTGTCCGGGTCGTCCGGCAGGCCGGGCTCGAGCGTCTCGGCCTTGCGGACGAGGGCGTCGACGAGCTGGTCGTGGATGGACTCGTGGACGAGGACGCGGGTGGCGGCGGTGCAGTCCTGGCCGCCGTTGAAGAAGGCGGCCTCGGCGATGCCGCTCGCGGTCTTCTCGATGTCGACGTCACCGAAGACGATGGCGGGGGCCTTGCCACCCAGTTCGAGGTGGGCGCGCTTGAGCTGGCGGGCGGCGGAGACGGCGACGGCGATACCGGCGCGCACGGATCCGGTGATCGACACCAGTCCGAGGGCCGGGTTCTCCACGAGGGTGGCGCCGGTCTCGCCGTTGCCGAGGACGACGTTGAAGACGCCGTCCGGCAGGATCCCCTTGGTCAGCCGGGCCAGGACGAGTGTGCTGTTCGGGGTGGTGTCGCTGGGCTTGAGCACGATCGTGTTGCCTGCCGCGAGCGCGGGGCCGATCTTCCACAGCGCCATCATGAACGGGTAGTTCCACGGGGTGACCTGACCGACGACACCGATCGGCTCGCGGCGCACGTAGGACGTGAAGCCTTCCATGTACTCGCCGGCGGCCTTGCCTTCGAGCATCCGGGCCGCGCCCGCGAAGAAGCGGAGCTGGTCGGCGCCCACCTTGATCTCTTCGTCGGCGATGACCTGCTTGGGCTGCCCGGTGTTGCGGCACTCCGCCTCGACGAGTTCGTCGCTGTGTGCCTCGATCGCGTCGGCGAGCTTCAGCAACGCGGTCTGCCGCACGCTCGGGGTGGTCTTGCCCCACGAGACGAAGGCCCGTTCGGCCGCCTCGACGGCGGCGTCCACGTCGGCCTTGGTGGAGACGGGCGCACGCCCGACGACGCTCTCGTCCACGGGGTTGATCAAGTCCAGCGTCTCCGTCGCAGATGAGGCGACGAACTCACCGTTGATGTAGTTCTCGAGTACGTCGATCGACATTCGTACCGGTTCCTCTCGTGGGGTCGAAACTCGTGGTTCGGAACGGACCGTCGGTCGAACAGTCCGACCGGGGTCCGGAGTTGCAGAGCATCTGAAACAAGTGTGCGCTGCCTCACAAGCCAGGGGCAGCTGACAAAATGGTGAAAGACGCGCCCCCCGCCGCGCCGAGTTGTCCAATCCGGAGTCACCCGTGCGAGCAGGTGTGGCCGGCCGCGCCGGAGCCGGCGAACGGCACGTCCGCAACGGCGCTCGCGGAGGTGGCGTCGTGCACGATCGCGCCGCCGACGAGGGTGAGGTCGGCCCGCTGGTCCAGCAGTTGCCCGGGCTCGAGCGTGTAGAGGTCCGCGGACCAGACGACCAGGTCGGCGCGGGCACCCGGACGGATCACTCCGAGCTCGTCCTCGGCGTGCCACGCCCACGCGCCACCCCGGGTGTATGCCCGCAACGCCGAATCCAGGTCCATCCGTTCGCGCGGAGTCCAGCCGGTCCGGCCGTCCACGCCCGAGCGGGTGAGGGCGGAGTACAGGCCGACGAGCGGATCCATCTCCCCGACCTGCCAGTCGCTCGAGAACGCCAGCGCCGCCCCCGACTCGGCGAGCGAACGGAATCGCCACGCCCGGTCCCACCGGTCCTCGCCGACGTTCTCCATCCACGTTCCGGCGACGAGGTCGGGAGAGCAGTGCCGCGGCTGCATCGCCGCGACCACGCCGAGCTCCCGGAAGCGGGGAAGGTCCTCGGGATGGAGGCATTCGACGTGGACGATGCCGTGCCGCCGGTCGACCGTGCCGTTCGCGCGGCCGGCGTGCTCGATCGAGTCGAGCGCCAGCCGGATACCCCAGTCGCCGGTGGCGTGGGTGTGCGTCTGGAAGCCGAGACGGTCGAGTTCGGTGAGCATCGCGGTGAACTCCTGCGGCGGCAGGCTGGGCGCGCCGCGGTGCCCCGGCCGGTTCGCGTAGTCGGACAGCATGGCCGCGGTGTGCGGTTCGATCACGTCGTCGGCGTACAGCTTGACCGGCCCGAGCCGGAGCATGTCGTCGACGGGTGCGCCGTCGACG
>NZ_LTCZ01000319.1:0-2493 GCF_001583455.1 Rhodococcus sp. LB1
GCAGCGCGGCTCCGACGAACAATCCGAGGTCGACTACACCCGGCGGTCGGCCGAACTCGCCGACATCCTCGGGGGGCTGCAGGACGGCGATCACGGTCCGGCGACGACACCGCCGATCGACGCCGCCGTGACCGCACTCGCCGACTGGCGGCGCGCACACACCATGCTGCAGGAGAAGCTCGACGTGGGGGACTACCCGGGGGCGAAGGCCATCGCGATCGGCCCCGCGGACTCGGCGTCCCCCGCCACCTTCGCGGCGCTCGACGAGTCGTTGCAGGACGGCATCGACCGATTCCGCAGCGAGGAACTCGACGGGATGGCCGACGCATATCGCTCGTTGTCGCTGCTCGCGGTGGGTAGCATGGTGATCGGCGTGCTCTGCGGGTTCGCCGTCGGTGGGGGGATCTGGCCCAGACTGAACGAGTACCACTGATGACGCGGGTGAGTCGACCGAGACGGCGGACGCGCCCGCGCGCCCTCCTTCTCTCCGCTGCCGTGGTCGCCGTCCTCGCGGCCGGATGCGCAACCCCGCAGCCCCTCACTCCCACCGTCCAGGGTGACTACTCGGAAGTGCCGCTGACGAGTGGGTCCGAGATCCTTCTGCCCACCGGCGACGTGCCCGAGGAGCCACCCGCACCCGACTCCTGCGGCGCGCTCGCGAGTCTCCGCCCCGCCGCCACCCCGGACGTCCGGGCGCCGGGAAGCTCGCTGGCCGAGATCACCGCCCGCGGCCGGCTGATCGTCGGAATCGATCAGAACACCAACCTCTTCAGTTTCCGGGATCCGACCACCGGCATGCTGATGGGATTCGACGTCGACGTCGCGGGAGAGATGGCACGGGACCTGTTCGGCGACCCCTCCCGGGTCGAATTCCGCCTCCTCACGTCCGGCGACCGTTTCGACGCCCTCGAGAACGAGGACGTGGATCTCGTGGTCAAGAGCACCTCGATCACGTGTGAACGGTCCGAGCGGGTCGCCTTCTCCACCGTGTACTTCCAGGCCTATCAGCGTCTGCTGGTGCCGAAGGGCTCCGGTATCTCCGGCCCGGAGGATCTGGCGGGCAAACGCGTCTGCACCGCCGGCGACACCACCTCGCTGGACACCGTTCGCCGAGTGCAGCCCGAGGCCACGATCGTGGCGGTACCCGACTGGGACGACTGCCTCGTGGTCCTCCAGCAGCGGCAGGCCGACGCCGCGAGCACCGACGACTCCATCCTCGCCGGGCTCGCCGCCCAGGACCCGAACTTGGAAATCGTCGGCCCGCCACTCGAGTCGGAGCCGTACGGCATCGGGGTCAACAAGAACAACGACGATCTGGTGCGCTTCGTGAACGGCACGCTGGATCGGATGCGTGCGGACGGAACCTGGACGAGGCTCTACGACAACTGGCTGACGGTTCTCGGCCCTGCCGCCGGACCCCCTGCCCCCACGTACCGGGACTGAGGTGACACCGACGTGAGCGACGAAACCAGACGAACACCGATGGACGACCCGGAATCCACCCGGGGTGTGCGGTTCGATCCGTTCGCGGACGACGAGGACGACGACGTCCCCTCGTCACGCACGGTGCCGGACGCCGTCCACACCTCCGACCTGTCGATGCTCCTGACCAATCCCGTTCTGGCGGAGCATAAACGCTACTGCGACCGATGCAAGCGCCCCGTCGGACGTTCCACCGCCGCGCGGCCGGGCGACACGGAGGGGGTGTGCACCCACTGCGGCACCGTCTTCTCGTTCGCCCCGCAACTCGAGGCGGGTGAACTGGTCGCGGGCCAGTACGAGGTCCTGGGGTGCCTCGCCCACGGCGGTGTCGGCTGGATCTACCTCGCGCTCGACCACAACGTCAGCGACCGCTGGGTGGTGCTCAAAGGCCTGCTGCACTCGGGCGACCCCGTGGCCCAGGAGGTGGCTCTCGCCGAGCGCCGGTTCCTCGCCGAGGTGACGCATCCGAGCATCGTCAAGATCTACAACTTCGTCGAACACCCCGGGATGGACGGCAATCCCATCGGGTACATCGTCATGGAGTACGTCCGGGGCAGAACCCTGCGCGACCTGCTCACCGAACTGAAGGAGGACGCCGGGCCCGACGACCCGAAGCCGATGCTGCCAGTGGAGCACGCCATCCGCTACCTCCTCGAGGTCACGCCCGCGCTCGGATACCTGCACTCGATGGGGTTGGTGTACAACGACCTCAAGCCCGAGAACATCATGATCGGCGACGACTACGACCAGCTCAAGCTCATCGACATGGGCGCGGTCGCCAGGATCGGGGATCACGGATACATCTACGGCACACAGGGTTACCAAGCCCCCGAGATCGCCACCACCGGCCCCACCGTCGCCTCCGACATCTACACCGTCGGGCGGACGCTGGCCGTGCTGACCCTCGACATGCCCACCGCCGGTGGCTGTTACGTCGACGGCCTGCCGACACCCGAGGAGGCGCCGCTGCTGGCGGAGTACGAGTTCTACCACCGGCTGCTGCTCCGGGCC
>NZ_LTCZ01000320.1:0-9962 GCF_001583455.1 Rhodococcus sp. LB1
TCACCAGCCGCGTTCGGCGAGCCGGTGCGGGACCGGGATGTCGTCGACGTTGATCCCGACCATCGCCTCACCCAGCCCGCGGGAGACCTTCGCCAGCACGTCCGGGTCGTCGAAGAACGTGGTCGCCTTCACGATCGCCGCGGCCCGCTCCGCCGGGTTACCGGACTTGAAGATGCCCGACCCGACGAACACACCCTCCGCACCGAGCTGCATCATCATCGCCGCATCCGCCGGGGTGGCGATACCACCGGCAGTGAACATCGTGACCGGCAACTTCCCGGCCTTGGCGACCTCGACGACCAGGTCGTACGGCGCCTGCAGCTCCTTCGCCGCCACATACAGCTCGTCCTCGCTCAGCGAGGTCAACCGGCGGATCTCCCCACCGATCGTCCGCATGTGCGTGGTCGCGTTCGACACGTCACCGGTCCCGGCCTCACCCTTGGACCGGATCATCGCCGCACCCTCGGTGATCCGCCGCAGCGCCTCACCCAGATTGGTGGCACCACAGACGAACGGGACGGTGAACTGCCACTTGTCGATATGGTTGGCGTAGTCCGCCGGGGTCAGCACCTCGGACTCGTCGACGTAATCGACCCCGAGGGACTGCAGGATCTGCGCCTCCACGAAGTGCCCGATCCGGGCCTTGGCCATCACCGGAATGGACACTGCGGAGATGATGCCGTCGATCATGTCCGGATCACTCATCCGGGACACCCCACCCTGCGCCCGGATGTCCGCCGGCACCCGCTCGAGCGCCATCACCGCCACCGCACCGGCGTCCTCGGCGATCTTCGCCTGATCGGGGGTGACGACGTCCATGATGACCCCGCCCTTCAACATCTCGGCCATGCCACGCTTGACGCGCGCCGTACCGGTGGTGGGGGTGGTGTCGGGGGTGCTCACAGCGAACTCCTGGGTTGTGGCGTGGATTGATTTCGATAGCGGCATGCGTGAACGACGACGTTCACGCTGCAGTACCCGATTCTAGGACAGAGCGGCAGTCCACTTCCGTAGCCAGTCCGCGATTGCTGGCTTTCTTCGGACTGGCGGGGCGGCTCAGGTGATCGCGCGCACCTCGGGTTCGTCCGCGGCCGACGCGACCGCGTCTGCCTCGTCGAGGAGATCCGCGAGATCGTGCGGGTACACGGCTTCACCTGCCGCCGCCAGTTCACGAACCGTGTCCGCGGTACACCACCGGTGACCGGTGATGGTGCGGCTCTCGAGTTCGGTGAAGCCCCCGTGGTGCGGCTCGAACCCGTCGGTGCGCAGCGCGAAGAACAGCTCCTCGGAGCGGATGAGCTGCCCGTTCCACGAGAAGATGGCCACCCGACGCCACATGGGTCCGCGCAGCTGTTCGGGCGACGCGGTGTGCCCGGTCTCCTCGGCGATCTCCCGGACAGCGGCCGCACGCAGGTTCTCCCCCTTCTCGACGGCACCGCCGATCGTGAACCAGTAGTAGACATCGGGGACGGTGGGGTCGTGACCCCGGAGCAGCAGAACCCGGCCCTCGCCGTCGAGCAGCACCACCCGGGCCGATGTCCGGACGGAGTCGAGTGCCAGACCCTCGGTGACCGCCGCGGCGGACGAGCGTTCGGTGATCTCGAAGTACGTCGGCAGCGGTGCCGTGCCCCCGAGGTGCAGCCATCGGACAGGTCGCCGGGTGCGGAGAGCGAGGGTGTCGCGGACGGCGTCGTTGTGGAATCGGCGGGCGATCAGCACCCGCGCCTCCGCATCGGCGAGTTCCGCCACCAGCTGGGGGCGCAGGGTGTCCGGGTCGAGGGACGAGAGCGCACTGGACAGCGCGTTCTCGGCGATCTCCCGGTCTGCCCGGTCCGACCGTTCCGCCCGGGCCGACAGCGCGGCCAGCGACCTGCCCTCGGGTGGGTCCATCGCTGCGGCGGCCGCACGCACGACCACCGCCCGGCGCGCGAGGGCCGCGTCGAGGGCCTGCCAGGACAGATCGGAGCGGACGTGCAGGCGGTCGAGGCGGTTGGCCGTCCCGTACGCCCACAGGCCGATCGCCAGGACGACGGCTGCGACCAGGGCGAGAACCAGGATCGTGAGGGCGGAGAACGTCACGAGCCGACCTCCCGGACGCCGTCGCGGCCGACGGTGACCGTCTCGTAGACGCGCAGGATCTGTTCGGCCACCACCGGCCAGTCGTATTCGGTGACCACCGTCCGAGAGAAGTCGGTGAGCGCGGCGCTGCGCTCGGGGTCACCGAGCACCGAGTCGATCCCGGCAGCGAGCGCCGCCGCATCCCCGACCGGCACCAGGACGCCCGCCTGCCCGTCCCGCAGGACGCGGCGGAACGCGTCCAGTTCGCTCGCCACGACGGCGGCACCCGCGGCCATCGCCTCCACCAGCACGATGCCGAAGCTCTCACCGCCGAGGTTGGGTGCGCAGTACACGTCGGCGCTCCGCAGCGCCGACGCCTTCTCGGCGTCGTCGACCTGGCCGAGCAGACGCAGGTGCCCGAAGACCGGGCCGGCCTCCCGGCGCAGCTTGTCCTCGTCGCCGCGGCCGACCACCAGCACCTCGAGGTCGGGATACTTCTCCACCAGGGTGGGCAGCGCCTTGAGAAGCACCGCCATGCCCTTGCGGGGCTCGTCGTAGCGTCCGAGGAAGAGGATGGTTCTTCCGCGACGCGGGTAGCCGGGCAGCGGCTCGGCGTTCGCGAACGCCGAGACGTCGACGCCGTTGGGGATTTCGACCGCATCGGAGCCGAGTGATTCCACCTGCCAGCGTCGCGCGAGTTCCGACACCGCGATGCGGCCGCTGATCTTCTCCAGGTAGGGCTGGAGCACACCCTGAAACGTGCTCAGCACCAACGACTTCGTGGTCGACGTGTGGAAGGTGGCCACGATGGGCCCCTCGGCCACGCGCATGGCGAGCATCGACAGGCTCGGCGCGTTGGGCTCGTGGATGTGCAGGACGTCGAAGTTGTTGTCCGAGATCCAGCGCCGCACGCGGGCGCTCGCGGCGGGGCCGAAACTCAGCCGGGCCACCGAGCCGTTGTAGGGAATGGCGAGGGCGCGGCCCGCGGAGACGACGAAGTCGGGCAGGTCGACGTCGTCGGACGCCGGCGCCAGGACGCTCACCTTGTGCCCGCGCTCGATCAGGACCTCCGCGAGGTCGACGACGTGAGCCTGCACTCCGCCCGGGACGTCGAACGAGTACGGGCAGACCATTCCGATCTTCACGAGTTCTCCATGCGGGAAAGCCTCGCCTGGGACAGATCGGAGAGCCACAGCGGCTGAAGCATGTGCCAGTCCTCCGGATGTGCCGCGATGTTGGTCTCGAACCGGTCCGCCAGTGCCTGGGTCGCCGCGGCCACCCCCATGGTGGTGTCGATCGGCGGGTCGATGCGGAAACCCCACCCGCCGTCCGTGAACCAGCAGTGCACCGGCAGCAGCGGCGCGCCGGTGTCGATCGCCAGCTTGGCGGGACCGGCGGGCATCCGCGTCGGTTCCCCGAAGAACGTCACCGGGACACCCTTCTTCGCCAGGTCGCGTTCACCGAGGAGGCACACGATCCCGTTGTCCCGCAGTCGGGCCGACAGTTCCACGAACGGTGGGTGCTCTCCCCCGCTGAGCGGGAAGATCTCGAAACCGAGCCCTTCGCGGTAGTCGACGAACCGCTGGTACAGCGACTCGGGCTTCAACCGCTCGGCGACCGTGGACAGACCGCCCCAGTGCTGGGCGCACCACACACCCGCCATGTCCCAGTTTCCGCTGTGCGGCAGCGCCAGAATCGCGCCCCGGCCGGCTTCTTTCGCGGCGTCGAGGTGCTTCTGCCCTTCGATCAGCTCGTCGAGGGCCGCGCCGGTCTTCACGAGGTCCATCGAAGGCAGCCGGAACGCCTCCCGCCAGTAGCGCGCGTAGGACCGCATCGAGGCCTGCATCAGGGTGTCCGGCACCTCCGCGGCGGGCACACCCAGCACGCGGGCAAGATTGCGGCGCAACTGTTCCGGCCCGCCGTTCCGGACGGCGAAGTCGGCTCCCCTGTCGAACAAGGCGACCGCGACCTTCTCCGGCAGCGCGCGGACCAGCCGCCAGCCGACCGCGTACCCCAGATCACTGATGCGTTCCGACACGCCGCTCACTGCTCGCTCGCCTGTCCGTCTTCCGGCGTCGTGTCCGTCGGAGGCAGGGGCAGCACGTCGCGCGCGCCCGGCGACCGGCGGACCGCCAGTACCCGCTGGAACACCGTGATGACGCTGCCCACCGACAGCAACCACATCGCGACATGAATGGCCCACGGGACTCCGAGCCCGGTGACGCCGGCACCGACCAGCACGATGATCAGCCGATCGGGTCGTTCGATGAGTCCGCCGTCGGCGGACAATCCACTCGCCTCGGCGCGCGCCTTGGCGTACGAGATCACCTGCGAGGTGACGAGGCACAGCAGAGTCGCGATCAGCAGCGGCTTGCTGTTCTCGTGATACACCGCCCACCAGGCGAGACCGGCGAAGATCGCACCGTCGGCCACCCGGTCGCAGGTGGCGTCGAGAACGGCGCCGTACCGGGTGCCGCCGCCGCGGGCGCGGGCCATGGCACCGTCGAGCATGTCGAACATGACGAACAGCCAGATGAACATCGCTCCCCAGAACAGATGTCCGCTGGGAAACAGCGTGACCGCGCCGGCCACGGTCGCCACGGTGCCGATGACGGTGACGGAATCGGGCGTGAGCCCGGTCTTCACCAGGGCCTTCCCCAATGGCGCCGTCACCTTGGACACGGATGCCCGTCCGAAGAAGCTCAGCACCTCTCCACCCCGTTCTTCACTTCCTGCCAGGAACCCCGAACGCGTGAGTCAGCGACTCGCGCGTCATTCATCTATCGAGTCATTCATTCCAGGCCTTCGCCAGCAGCCCCCGGGTCTCGCGCAACAACTGCGGCATGACCTTGACCCCGGCGAGGACCGTGATGAAGTTCGCGTCCCCGCCCCAGCGCGGAACGATGTGCTGGTGCAGGTGCTCGGCGAGCGAACCGCCTGCCGCCGCACCGAGATTGAGGCCGACGTTGAAACCGTCCGGCCGCGACACCCGCTTGATCACGCGCAGAGCCTGCTGCGTGAACGACATCAACTCGGCGCTTTCCTCTTCCGTCAGGTCTTCGAGCGCCGCGACCTTGCGGTAGGGAACGATCATCAGGTGCCCCGGGTTGTACGGGTACAGGTTGAGCACGGCGTAGACGTGCTCACCCCGGGCGACGATCAACCCGTCCTCGTCGTCCATCTTCGGGATGTCGATGAACGGCTCGTTGGGGGTGTCCCGCGACTTCGGCGCCTCGGCGATGTACGACATGCGGTGCGGCGACCAGATCCGCTGAAGGTGATCGGGTTCGCCGGGGCCGCGGTCGACGAGGCGGCCGGGGCCGCCGAGCATCTCGTCGGCCGTCACGTCGTCACCTCCGGTCATGTGCCTCACCCTTCCTTGCCGGGTTGCAGCAGTTCGGCCGTCGGCGAGGCGTTCTCGCGGCGACCGATCCAGTCGGTGACGATGCGCACGGCGTCGTCCACAGGCACCCCGTTGACCTGGGTGCCGTCGCGGAATCGGAAGCTGACGGCGCCCGCCTCGACGTCGCGCGCACCCGCCAGCAACATGAACGGCACCTTCTGCGCCGTGTTGTTGAAGATCTTCTTCTGCATGCGGTCGTCGCTCGCGTCGACCTCGGCGCGGATACCGGCCGCCTTCAGCCGCTTCACCACGTCGAAGAGGTGGTCGGCGAACGTCTCGGCGACCGGGATGCCGACCACCTGGACCGGCGCCAGCCACGCCGGGAACGCACCCGCGTAGTGCTCGGTGAGCACGCCGAAGAACCGTTCGATGGAACCGAACAGGGCCCGGTGGATCATGACCGGACGCTGCTTGGTGCCGTCGTTGGCCGTGTACTCGAGGTCGAAACGCTCGGGCAGGTTGAAGTCGAGCTGAATGGTCGACATCTGCCAGGTGCGGCCCAGGGCGTCCTGCACCTGCACAGAGATCTTCGGTCCGTAGAACGCTGCGCCGCCCGGATCGGGAACGAGGTTCAGCCCCGACGACTCCGCGACCTCGGCGAGCGTCGCCGTCGCTTCCTCCCACACGGCGTCGTCGCCGACGAACTTGTCCGGGTTCTTGGTGGACAGCTCGAGGTAGAAGTCGTCGAGTCCGTAGTCCTTCAGCAGGCCGAGGACGAACTGCAGGGTGGTCGCCAGTTCGTCGCGCATTTGCTCGCGGGTGCAGTAGATGTGCGCGTCGTCCTGCGTCATGCCGCGCACGCGGGTGAGACCGTGGACGACACCGGACTTCTCGTACCGGTAGACCGAGCCGAACTCGAAGAGCCGCAACGGCAGTTCGCGGTACGACCGGCCGCGGGAGCGGAAGATCAGGTTGTGCATCGGGCAGTTCATCGGCTTGAGGTAGTAGTCCTGGCCCGGCTTGCGCACGGTGCCGTCCTCGTTCAGCTCCTCGTCGATGTGCATCGCCGGGAACATGCCGTCGCGGTACCAGTCCAGGTGGCCCGACACCTCGTAGAGATGCCCCTTGGTGATGTGGGGGGTGTTGACGAACTCGTACCCCTCCTCGACGTGCCGCTTGCGGGAGTAGTCCTCCATCTCGGTGCGGATGATCCCGCCCCGCGGATGGAACACGGGCAGTCCGGAGCCGAGTTCGTCGGGAAAGCTGAACAGGTCGAGTTCCGACCCCAGCTTGCGGTGGTCGCGGCGCTCCGCCTCGGCGAGCAGTTCCAGATGCTGGTCCTGCGCCTCCGCCGACTCCCATGCGGTGCCGTAGATGCGCTGGAGATCGGCGTTGTCCTGGTTACCACGCCAGTACGCCGCCGAGCTGCGGGTGAGCTTGAAGGCCGGAATGTGCTTGGTGGTGGGGATGTGCGGGCCGCGGCACAGGTCTCCCCACACCTTCTCGCCGGTCCGCGGGTCCAGGTTGTCGTAGATGGTGAGCTCGTTGCCGCCCACCTCCATGATCTCCGGATCGTCGATTCCCGACTTGTCGTCGATGAGTTCGAGCTTGAAGGGCTCCTTCGCCAGCTCGGCACGCGCGTCCTCGAGCGACTCGACGACGCGGCGGGAGAACCGCTGCGACCCCTTGATGATCTTCTTCATCCGCTTCTCGAGGTTCGCGAGGTCGTCGGGGGTGAACGGGCGATCGACGGCGAAGTCGTAGTAGAACCCGTCCTTGATCGGCGGACCGATGCCCAGCTTCGCCTCGGGGAATTCCTGCTGGACGGCCTGCGCGAGCACGTGGGCCGCCGAGTGGCGGATGACGCTGCGGCCGTCGTCGGTGTTCGACGCGACCGGCTCGACCTCGACGTCGGTGTCGGGCACCCAGGACAGGTCCTTGAGCTGGCCCTCCGCGTCACGGACCACGACGACGACGTCCGGGCCCTTGCTCGGGTAGCCGGCCTCCCGAACCGCTGTACCGGCCGTAGTCCCCGCGGGCACCCGGACGAGGGCGGCTGGGGCGGCGGATGCGGGGGTGCTCACGGCGATGTTCTCCTAGGTGAGGTGTGCGGTGCAGACATGGTGAATGTGCCAGCCCATGTTATCGGCCCAGCAGTCACACCCAACCATGCGTCCGGCTAGAGCGGGCTCTCCAGCCACGGGTAGTCGAGACCGATCCACGTTCCGACGAGACCGAACGTCCCGAGCAACCACAACGTGGCGAGGACGACGGCACACGTCAGCAGCGCACCCGCCCCCTTGACCACCAGCGACTGCCGCGAGAACCAGTCGATGAACTTGTCGTAGCGCCGGCGCGCGTAGTGCAGCAGCCGGTGGGCCCACGCGAACTCGGATGCGAGAATTCCGAGCCCCGCGAACACGATCAGCCAGCCGGGGCCCGGATAGGGAATCGCGACGATCCCGGCGGCCAGCACGAGAGCGCCGATCACCCCCACCGCGATGCGGTAGGCCAGGTTGAGGCTCGGGCGCGCGGCGATGTGTGCTCGCCACCGGCGCCAGCGGCTCTCCGCTTCCTGGAACGGGGACAGATCCGAGTCGTCCACGTCCATGTCCACGTTCTCGGGCGCGGGTCCCGGCCGAGCTTCTCCGCTAGTCACCAGTCCACCCTACCGACCGCGACCTGCGGCGGCGCGTCGTCGCACCGCCGCACACGCTCGCGGGTCATCCCTTCACACAGACGACCTGCCGCAGGTGGGCCACGACCTCGACGAGATCGGCCTGCGCTTCGATCACCTGCTCGATGTCCTTGTAGGCGCCGGGGATCTCGTCGATCACGCCCGCGTCCTTGCGTGATTCGACTCCGGACGTCTGCCGCACGAGGTCGTCGACGGTGAAACGCTTCTTCGCCTTCGTGCGGCTCATCGTCCGTCCCGCCCCGTGTGACGCCGAATTGAAGGACAGCTCGGAGCCCAGGCCTCGCACCACGTAGGAACCGGTGCCCATGGAGCCGGGGATGAGTCCGAGATCACCCCGGCCGGCGCGGATCGCGCCCTTACGGGTGACGAGCATGGGCTCGCCGTCGATGATCTCCTCCGACACGTAGTTGTGGTGGCAGGAGATCGGCTCGTCGAACCGCACCGTCCTACCGGGCAGTGACTGCCGGAACGCCTGCATCACCAGGGTGAGCATGACGGCGCGGTTGCGGGCCGCGTACTCCTGCGCCCACGTCAGGTCGTGGCGGTATGCGTCCATCTCCTTGCTGCCGGCGAGGAACACCGCGAGATCGCGATCGACGAGGCGCTGGTTGTGCGGCAACGCCCGCGCCACCGCGATGTGCCGCTCCGCCAGTTCCTTGCCGATGTTGCGCGACCCGGAGTGGAGCATCAGCCAGACTTCGTCTGCGTCGGACAGGCACACCTCGATGAAGTGGTTGCCACCGCCGAGCGTGCCGATCTGTTTCATCGCCTTGGATTCGCGGGACTGGACGCCGGAATGCAGGTCACCGAAGTCCTGCCAGAAGCGGTGCCATCCCCTCTTCACTCCCCCGGCGTTCGTGACATCGAGGGCGCCGACGTTCACCGAACGCTCGTGCATGGCGAACCCGACCGGCACCGCACGCTCGATGCGCGACCGCATCGACCGCAGGCTGTCGGGCAGATCGCTCGCGGTCACATCCGTCCGGACCGCCGTCATTCCGCACCCGATGTCGACGCCGACCGCCGCCGGGGCGATCGCCTCCCGCATCGCGATGACGGAACCGACCGTCGCACCCTTGCCGACATGGACGTCGGGCATGACCCGCACCCCGTGGACCCACGGCAGGTCGGCCATGTTCCGCAGCTGCTGCAACGCAGCCTGCTCGATGGTCCACTCTTCCGCCCACATCAAGGTGGGCGCGGTGGTGCCTTCCAGCCTCACGGGGAACATGGGACTCAGTCCTTCGATAGCGGATCACCCGGGAACTTTCGGCCGGCTGAGTTCATTGTCCGCCGCGCCGAAGAGCCGGAACAACCGATTATCGGGGTGGGCACAAGAAAAAGAAGAGGGCGTTTCCGCTTTCGGAAACGCCCTCTTCTCATCTGTGGTCCCGGCTGGGATCGAACCAGCGACCTCCCCGGTGTGAACGGGACGCTCTTCCACTGAGCCACGGGACCGAAGCGCGCCAAACACTCGCGCTCGAACGAGTTGGAACATTAACACGACCGAGCGGCCGAACGAAAATCACGTCGTTGGGATTCGTGTCGACCCCCGCCCGCGGCACGTCCTCGACCCGGCGTCGTTCATGTGTAGTTCACCGTCTGATGCCTTGACCTGCAGATTTGTAACTATCGCGGATGGTCGGCTAATGTTCTCAACCGCACCACGGAGAACATTCTCCGCGAGTTACACGGTGCATGCGGACGTGGCGCAGCTGGTAGCGCACAACCTTGCCAAGGTTGGGGTCGCGGGTTCGAATCCCGTCGTCCGCTCTCTTTTCTCCATCCCGCGCGATTAGCTCAGCGGGAGAGCGCTTCCCTGACACGGAAGAGGTCACTGGTTCAATCCCAGTATCGCGCACC
>NZ_LTCZ01000321.1:0-2678 GCF_001583455.1 Rhodococcus sp. LB1
AACCTTTGATCGAGAGTGTGACCTTGAGCACGCTACGCGGATTCGGACAAACCTGTCAATGCCTCTCCCCGGTCGTTCGCTCGGACTCACGCAAAACCTAGGTAGCTACCGATGGGTAGCCGGATTTCGGGACCAATTTTGTGGTGTTCGGATCGTGTTTGCTTGCTTGATGTTTCGCGCCACGAGCTGCGCTGTGCCGATGAGGGCACCAACGGCGGTAAGGTACGCGTATGGCGGCCGCTCACAGGCGACCGGGAGTGGTTGTCGGGGTGGCGAGTTCGGTCAGGCCGGTGCGCAGGACCCGGTCGTGTGCCCAGGTGAGGAATTTCGCCGTGTCGAGTCCGCGGTTGCAGTAGCGGTGGGTGCCCTCGATCCGGACGATGAGGTCGCGGGGTTCAGCCGGCGCAGGTCGTAGGTCATCTGCCCGGCGGACAACGTGTCCGAGTCCAGTCAGCGCAGCTCGACGGCGAGGGTGCGCAGGTCCGTGTTGGTGAAGCCGTTCGGGCGCAGCGGAAGACCAGCACCGCGGAGAGCAGGGCGTGGCTGCGCTGGTCGGCGAATCGAAAGCCTGGGACGTGGTCGGCGAGGGCGTTGGCGCCGGTGATCGGGTCGTGGCTGAATCGTTGGACGCGCAGCCAGGTGTCGGTTTGGCGTGAAAGCCGATCTCCCGCAGGGTGGGTAGATGTGTCAATCGTCTACCAAGGTGGAGATCGCGGGTGTCGTTGATGGTGGTCTCGGTGCGCAGGGCGCGTCCCTGCTGCCCTTCTTCAAGAAACCGGTGTCGTCGACGACCAACACCCCGGCCGGATCGCCAAGGCGCTCGACCACGTAGTCGCGCACCCTCTACGTCCCAGTCTGCCCGCCGCAGCAACGCTGTATCCCGTCCGGGCTCACCTCACCGGCACACTCGGCCAGCGTCTACCCGTCCTTACGGTCCAGACCCGTAACCAAACCCGCGACATACTCGCGGACCCGGATTTGCGGTTCCGACATGACGAACCGACCGGCGATCCTCTCATGCAACGCTCGGTCGTTCCGCGCACCGGCCATGCCTCTTTCGGATGGGCATGGATCAGCGCTCTGAGGCAAGGACGTCGCACAGGTCCCGATTGCGCGTCTCAGGCAGACCGATCGCGCTGAGCAGGCTGATCAGACACAGAACGGCCACGACGACACCGAACACAACAGCACCATAGGCGGCCGTGATCGCGCCACCGATGACCGGGGGCGTGGCCCCACCGAGGACGAGTCCCATGTTGTAGGCGAACGCGGAAGCCGTGTAGCGGTACCGTGTGTCGAACAGTTCGGACAGCATGACGTTGATCGGACCGATCTCGAGCCCCGCGATGAACATCGTCATGCCCAGGAGCAACAGGTACTCGCCGCCTGAGGCCGACTCCAAGATAGTGAAGACGAGCAGTGCCCAAACGACCGCGGCCGAGGCGCCTTCAACTGGGGGTCGGCGCGGGTGCGTCGCCACGAGGAGGACCGGGCGCCGTCCCACTCGGTCCGACGCCGTCGCCCCGTCTACCACGCCCAGAGCCCAGCACAGGCCGCCCGCAATGCCGGCGGCGAGGACGGTGTTCCGGGTCAGACCGAGTTGCGCCGTGCCGATGTTCGCAAAGTAGGTCGCGCCAAGATAGGTGAAGGCCGCCTGCATGATCGAGATTCCTGCGACGAGGAACATCTGGCGCGGCTGGCACCGCCACGCTTCGGACGAACGGCAACTTCGATCGTTCGTCGTTGCGGCTCGAGTCGGCCTCCGCCTCGAACACGGGACTCTCGTCGATCTTCAGGCGGATGTACAGGCCGACGGCTATGAGCAGGCCACTCGCGAGGAACGGGACCCGAACGAGACGAATTGTTCATCAGAGAGGCCGACGCCAACCGCGAGCAGAGTCGCGTTCGCGAGAACGATCGAGAATCCTCCGCCCAGCGACGTGAACATGGTCCAGAAGCCGCGCTTCCCAGCTGGCGCGCTCTCCGTGCGAAAAGCGCCGCCCCCGCCAGCTCGCCTCCGGCGGCGATGCCTTGGACGATACGCAGGAGCACGATCAGGATCGGGGCTGCGATCCCGATCTGGTCTGCCGTCGGCGTGGCGCCGACCATGACCGTTGCGCATCCCATCAGCAGCTGGGTCGTGACCAGTATTCGCTTGCGTCCGAGCCGGTCACCGAAGTGACCGAAGATCCACGCCCCGATGGGACGGTCGACGAACGCCACACCGAACGTGCCGAAGGCCGCGATGAGAATGGTCCTCGAGGTAGATCTTCTCGGCAGGGATGTCGCGGAGCTCACCGAGCTTCACGGCATCGATGACCCACTTCGTCGTCGTCGTCTGCGAAACGGCCTTTCCACCCGTCCTGGGCTCCCGACCTCGGCGGTCAAAGCCTCGGCCGCGCGGACGTAATCCATTGCCGAACAATGAATTCGACCCCTTTGCCGATCGGCCGATGAACCTGTGCCGGAGGAGCTCTTCGATGCCGGCAGGCCGTAATTCGGCAAGTCGCCTTCGATCGGGAGTGCAGGACGTGCGGTGTCGAACGATTAAAGGTGCTTATGATCCGGATTGTCGTGATGCCGTCACAGTCGCTTCTCCAGCGGCCCGGATCGAGAGCTACGAACAGCTGCTCCGTTCGCGTGCCGGATTGAAGCAGTTATCCGATGGACTTGTACTC
>NZ_LTCZ01000322.1:0-3149 GCF_001583455.1 Rhodococcus sp. LB1
GCCAGAGGATGGCATCTGCTCGTTGGGCGACAACCTTGGTCTTGTGTTCCTGATACGAGCAAACCTCGTAGGTGACCATGGCGTCGACTGCTTTCGCGTAACGCCGGATGGTAGCGAAGGTCGCGTTCGTGCCGCCCCGCTCGAATCTCGAGACGAAACTCGGATCCACCTCCATCCTGGCTGCCACCTCGCCGGCTGACAGGTTCAGCGCGGCACGCCGAGCACGCAGCTCGCGAACAAGTTGGTTCTGCGCGCGCGCCAAGTCAACGCCAAGACGGTCCTCCGAACTCGCGTTCTCCATTCCTGGGAGCACCATGGCGTCACCTCTCTCGCTACCAGGCCGTTGACCTGCAAACTTGACTTATAGAGCAAGACTAGCAGTAAATCAATCCCAGGTGTGCCACGACCGCACAGGATCTTGCGCCTCGCACCATTTGATCCCTCGCCACATCGCCTTGACCATGTCGCCGGTCTGTCCAGCAGGGTTATAGTCGCCAGCAACTCCCTTCCCTCCAGGTCGCGAGGATCCGAGAACGAGATCCGTTTCGCCGTCCGGAGCGCTCCTCGTCTCAAGGAAATACAGCCGGTAGTCGATCTGCTTGCCGCGAGTACCTTCGGCCTTCAGTTCGCCCAGCCAGGGCATGGTCTTGCGGCTGAAGTGCCTGCGCTGATCCACGTGCCAACCGACCGGGACGGTGTACGTCCCCCCGCCGTTATCGCCGGCATCGAGGCCAACATCGATCGCATCGAGAATCAGGGCCGCAAGTACTTCCCAGGCGTCGCGGTCGATCCGCTTCAGCTCACGCAACTCGACCGCGCAGTCATCGGTGTATTCCCAATCACAGCCCGGGGTGTGGATGCGGCTTTGCCGAAGATGTTCAGGAACCGAGGCAAGTCCACGACCCCGTGATTGCGGCACAGATGTAGTCCCTTCCCACCATCAACAGTCAGTAACCGAAACATCAGGGTTGAGCGCCCTGAGGACGGGACCGAGAACGGAAGTCGTCGTCCCGCACACCATATCCGCAAGGATGCGATTGCCAGCAGAGATCCCAGAGCCCGGCCTGGACTTGACCACGCTGCGCGGACTGCGCACCTCGTCAACGCAGGCCAGACGGGCGGCCGGCGAGGCCATCCTGGCGCGGATTGAGGCGCATCTCGCCCGGCATGACGGCTACGTCCTTTCTCCGCCGGCAAGGATTCCCTCGTCGTCCTCGACCTCGTCCGGCGGGTGGACCCGGACGTGCCGGTGGTGTTCTTCGACTCCGGCCTCGGTTACCACGAAACGTTCGACTGCCGCTGTTGATTTTCAACTGCACACGGTGGGAGTTCAGGGCCGGTAGGGCACCTTGGAAAGTCGCACAGGCATCTTCTCGTAGCCCTCAGAGTCGAGCAGCTTTTCACCGCTTGTTTGCGGAGTCCCGGGTGCGGCCCGGAACCAATGACGACCTCCGAAATGGCGTGGGAGGGGAACCCGATCTCAACGTAGGGGAAAACACCCAATGCGCCTGACCTGAACTTGAGGTTTGGATCAGTTCTGTTGATGAGCAAGACACGCCACTCGTTCTCATGCTGGAACGCGTGGTGCTTCATGAAGGCGGATCGTGCGCACTCATCGCGACAACTACGGGGTGGCCCTGCCGAGCTCGCGGGTATCGCGTCCATACGTCGGATCGATACCCCAGATCGCGCCAAATGGGCGCTTACGTGCGACATTGACACGATGCCGACGAGGGCCATACCGTTCTCTCGCATCTTCTGAGCCTGGCGAATCTCATTAAGGCCACCTGCCGTTGCCCGCGTCCGAAGGTGACATGGGGGCATGAGCGCGCCGCAAATACCGACGTCAGCGCATTCCGGATCAAGTTCGTTCGAACTCGACGAGCACATTGAAGTTCGAGACGATCAACTTCCCCCTGGGGTTGCCTGATCAACCGTAGGTACAGAGTGCTGATCCGACACGGACCACATATTTAGTCGTCACAAGGGAGTTCCGACGGCTGGGTGTGCTTGCATCTCCACATGGGATTCGCGAAGGAACAGCAACTACAAGATTCGTACAGGGGCTTCACCTCGGGCGAAAAGGCCATATGCCCTGACCACATACCCGATGAGGCGCTGAAGCGACACATCCAGGATTACGCCTCCGAGGAGGCATGCAGTTTCTGCCCCGCTACGGGAACGAAGGGAGAACCCATTGCGGCGGCTTTCGAGGATTTCATGTCCGGATTCATGGTTGGAGTTCATCTCCACTATCGACGGGCGAATGACGAAGGCGCCCCATTCGAAGGTGGAGAATTTCAAATAAAACATTTCGATTCAGATGAAGTCGCGGAGGAAATGCTCTACGCGGCCATGCAGAGTTTCGATATCGATGATTCCATCCTCGATGAAATTCAGGAATGCATGGTCGAAGATGCGTGGGTCAAATCAGATTGGCAACGGATCCACCAGGACGAGGCGATGCTTCTCACCTGGAGTCGATTCAAAGAGAAAGTGAAGTATGAAACTCGATTCTTATTCATGACAGACGAAAAAGAAAGCGAATACGATCCTGAAGAAATCTCGGTGATCGACTTCTTTAAAAGGCTCAGCAATATCCTTTTTCAGATCGACGGCGTTTGGCGCCAGCTAGACAAGGGTTCAGAACTCTACCGTGGCCGGATGTTCGAGGAGAAGCAGGAACTCAGCGCGCTCTCCGGCTCCGATCTAGGATCACCACCCCGCGAGAAAGCCGCCGCAAACCGAATGAGCCCGGCTGGCATCTCAATGTTCTATGGAGGCGACTCCTACGCGACCGCAGTCGCCGAGATCAGCGCACATAGCGAATCAGCCCACGCCATAGTAGGGAAGTTCAAGACCGTAAAAGACAATATGGTGATTGACCTTTCACGCCTACCAGAATTGCCTAGTTCATTCAACAAGGACGCGCGCGACGAATATTATATTCTTTCATTCTTGCGTCAGTTCGCCAAGGACCTGGCGCAACCTATCGTCCTAGACGGCCGCGAGCATATCGATTATGTGCCCACGCAAATTTTCACCGAGTATCTTCGCCTCGAACCAGCTTATCCAGTACATGGCCTTGTATTTAACAGCACGCAGTGCGCTGGGCAGAACACTGTGATTTTCTGCGGCCGAGACGCATG
>NZ_LTCZ01000323.1:0-25026 GCF_001583455.1 Rhodococcus sp. LB1
CGCTCCTGCAGGAGCGCTCCACCGGACACGGGACGCAGTTCGATTCCCGTCGCGGTGGGCGCCTCGGCGAGGAGGACGCGGATGTTCTTCTTGCGCTGCAGCACTCCGAGCGCACCGTCCGCGTAAGACGGGGCGATGATCACCTCGGTGAAGATCTCGGCGACCTGCTCGGCCATCTCGACGGTGATCTCGCGGTTCGCGGCGATGACTCCGCCGTATGCGCTGACCGGGTCGCAGGCGTGCGCCTTGCGGTGTGCCTCCGCGATGTCGGCTCCGACCGCGATGCCACACGGGTTCGCGTGCTTGATGATCGCGACAGCCGGCTCGCTGAAGTCGAACGCCGCACGCCAGGCGGCGTCGCCGTCGGTGTAGTTGTTGTACGACATTTCCTTGCCGTGCAACTGCTCCGCCTGGGCCAGACCGGCCGGAGCCGCGGGGTTCACGTAGAGGGCTGCGGCCTGGTGCGGGTTCTCGCCGTACCGCAGGACAGCCGAGCGGTCCCAGGTGGCGCCTGCCCACTCGGGGAACTGCGAGTCACCCGGTTCGACCAGCGTGGACGTCATCCAGCTGGCGACCGCGACGTCGTACGACGCGGTGTGCTGGAACGCCTGCGCGGCGAGGGCGGTGCGCTCGGGCAGCGTGAAACCGCCGTCGGCGACCGCGGTCAGTACGTCGTCGTAGCGGGCGGGATCCACCACGACCGCGACCGACGGGTGGTTCTTCGCGGCGGCACGCACCATGGACGGCCCGCCGATGTCGATCTGCTCGACGCACTCGTCGGGGGTGGCACCCGATGCGACGGTCTGCGTGAACGGGTACAGGTTCACGACCACCAGCTGGAACGCCTCGATGCCGAGTTCCTCGAGCTGCGCGAGGTGCTCCGGCTTCCGGGTGTCGGCGAGGACGCCGGCGTGCACCCGCGGATGCAGCGTCTTGACCCGGCCCTCGAGGCATTCGGGGAAGCCCGTCAGCGCCTCGACGGGGGTGACCGGGATGCCGGCGTCGGCGATCTTCGCTGCAGTCGACCCTGTCGACACCAGCTCGACGCCTGCCTTGTGCAGGCCCGTAGCCAGTTCGACCAGACCGGTCTTGTCGTAGACGCTGACGAGCGCTCGGCGTACTGCCTTGCGTTCACTCACTGGGGATCACGGCCTTTCGTCCATCGGAAACAACTCCACGGGTGGCGACAGCGGCGATGACGTCCGCCAACAACCGCCGCTCCACAGTCTTGATGCGCTCGTGCAGGGTCGACTCGTCGTCGCCGTCGAGCACCGGCACGGGTTCCTGCGCCAGGATCGGGCCGGTGTCGACACCCGCGTCCACGAGGTGGACGGTCGATCCCGACACCTTCACGCCGTAGGCCAGGGCATCCGGGACCGCGTGCGCGCCGGGGAATGCGGGCAGCAACGCGGGATGCGTGTTGATGATGCGACCGCCGAAGCGCTCCAGGAAGGCGGGACCGAGGATCTTCATGAAACCCGCCGACACGACGAGCGACGGCTGGTGGGACGCGACGGCCTCGGTCAGCGCGACGTCCCAGGCGGCACGGTCGGCGTGGTCGCGCAGGCTCACCCGGAAGTGGGGAATGCCCGCCGCGTTCGCGTGGGTGGTCGCATCACAGTCGCGGTCGACGCCGACGGCGACGATCTCGGCGGGATAGCCGTCCGTGTGTGTTGCTTCGATCAGCGACCTCAGGAGGGTTCCCGCACCGGAGGCAAGTACGACGATCCGCGCCGGCGAACCGGTCGTGGGCCTCAGGTGGTCACGCGAGGAAGTCAGCGCTCTACTCCTGAACAATCGAAAGGCCGGGTGAATCGACAGACGGGCGAAAATGGGGGCGGTCGCATCGTCGACCGACCAAGAGCCTAGTCGCTGGGGGTTGCGGGCCTTCGGGGCAGGTCGGCTTCCGGGCTCTCGGCGGCGTCTCCGGACCCCTCGGGTTCGTCCGTCGGCGTGTCTTCCTCGACCTCGGCGTCCACCACGACCTCGGCCTCGTCGCCGGTGTCCTGCGGTGCAACCGGCGCCGCCGGCGCTTCGGTGTCGTCGACGAGTTCGGCTTCGATCACCCGGCTCGGCGCGACGTCTTCGGCGACCACCGGCCCCTCGGTGATCGGGGCGGCGATCGCCGGAACCTCCTCCGCGCCCGGAAGGTGCGGCTCCTCGTCCTCGGTGTCGGCGTCGTCCTCGTCCACGGCGCCCCGGCTCCGATGCCAGGCCACGACCACCGCTGTCACCGCGCCCGCGAGTCCGAGCCACGCGAACGTGAGCAGTCCGAACGCCCACCAGTGCAACTCGACCGTTCCGAATGCGCCGAGCCTGCCACCGGACACGAGGCCGAGCACGGCCGTCACCACGCCCACCCCCGCGGCGGCGGTCAGCACGGTGAACAGCGCGTCCTGCCCGGCGACGCGACGTCCGCAGTCGCGTCCGAGCATCACACCGATCAGCAACGGAATCACCAGCAGCGCAGGCCAGGCGCCACCCGACACCCCGTCGGGAACCGCGCCGAGCAGCGGTAGCGGCGGCAGCGCACCACCGACGTTCCCGAATACGCTGACCGAGACGTCCCCGATCTGCGCGGTCCCTCCGATGACCGCGGCCGCGGCACCCACCACGACGTTCGGCAGGTACAGCATCGACAAGATCGTCAGTCCGAGCATTCCGACGACGCCGCCGCCGCGTTCGAGTAGCGAGCCGACCGTCGACCACTCCATCAGCAGCGAGATCGTGACCATGACCGCGCCGGCACCGAGAATCGCCGTCAACGCGCGCAGACCCGGCCGCACCGCGTCCCGGACCCACGACGGAACCTGCGCACCGAGCGTCGGCCACGTCGCGACCGTCACACCGATCGCCGACGCAAGCAGGTGCACGAACAGCACCCACCCGAACGCGGCGAGCGCGTTCGGGGAGGACAACGGGATGACCGCCGACGCGTCCGCGATGACGGCGAGGCCGATGGCCGTCACGACCAGCGGTCCGGCCACCGCAGCGCCGATCACCTGCAGAGCGTGCCGCCGCGAGGACGCCGGGTGCACCACGGCGGCGCATCCGCGGGCGACGACCCACATCATCCCGGCTGTCGGGATCAGCGGGAGGACACCGAGTGACGTGCCGTCGATCGTCAACGGCACCTGGTGGATCGCCAGCCACGACGCCGCGATGGCACCGAACGTTCCCGTAAGGTCGCTGTTCGCCGCCACCAGCGTGACGACGATGAGTGCGGACAACAGGACGACGGTGACACCCGCGGGCCGGAATGCGACCGCGAGCAGCGCCCGCATCTCGTCGGCGTCGGGCACGGGTCGCTGTCGCGGGACTTGCCGCTCGTCATCACCGACGGCTCGCCGTCGTGCACCCTGTGCGACGCGCTGCGCACGATCAACCAAAGAACTCATCCCCTCGAGAGTGGCACTCCGACGCCGCGGCAGCGGTCAGGCGCGCCGCACAGAAGTGGCCTCCGACCACGTTGGGTCAGAGGCCACCTGCTGGTTGGGCCGCTACTTGTCGTCTCTGTCGGCGCGCGTGTCGAACGCCTGGGTCGGCGCGCTGTAGCCCTCCGATTCCTTCTCGGCCGAGTCGGCCGGCTTCGCCTCGGTGGAAGGCTGCTCGCCGTACTCCAGCGTGCGCTCCACGGGGGACGACTCGGACTGCGAGCCGTACGCAGGCGCCGCGTGCTGCGCGGAACCGTAGCTGGTCCCGGCCGGGTACTGCGAGCTGGGCGTTCCGGTGGACTGCGACGGGCTCGACGGCTGCGAGTACCCCTGGTACTGCGGCTGCTGGTAGGCGGTGGTCGGGGCGTCGTAGGACGCGGACCCGGCACCCGCAGCGGCTCCGTAACCCGGTTGCTGGGGCTGCCCGTAGCCCTGGCCGTAGCCGGGCTGGCTCTGCGAGGGCTGACCCTGCTGGCCGTAACCCTGCTGGCCGTAGCCGCCGGGCTGGTTCTGCTGGCCGTAACCGGGCTGCGATTGGCTCTGCTGCCCGTAGCCCTGCGGGGCGCTCTGACCGTAGCCCTGCGGCGGCTGTCCGTACGACTGCTGCGGGCTCTGCCCATAGCCCTGAGGGGCGCCTTGGCCGTAACCCTGCGGTGCCTGACCGGGCTGACCGAAGCCCGCGGCTGCGGCCGGCTTGGGCGCCGGCTGCTTCAGGAGCCCGATGTCGAACAGCACTGCCGCGACGGCCACGGCCGACTGGATGAACCCGAGAACGAGGATCAGGATTGCGCCCCAACCGGAATCCGCGTCGACGTTGAGAAATACGAACAACGCGACAACCCAGCCCGCGACGGACGCCGCCGCCGCCGCGCCCGCGTAGGACTGCTTCGGAAGAAGGGATGCCGCCGCGAGCAGACCACCGAGGAACAGCAGTCCGAGCCCGTCCGTATTGGCTTCGAACGAGTTCACGGACTCTCGCGCCAACGTGGCGTAGGGGGCGAACCCGAGCAGTAGGTTGAGGACACCGAGAACTGCGACACCGATCAGAAGGAAGAAGCCCAGGCCTTTCGGTTCTCCCCCTGCAGTCGGTTGCGCGGGCGGACCGTAACTCGGTCCTCCGGGCGTGAACGTCATGACTTCTCCTAGTCGACAAGTGGTCGTCTGCGTGCGCTCTTCCGACGCTAGCCTACGTATACCCGTCGGTCACTGCCGTCACTCGCGGCCCGCGGCGCCGGGAACAGCGCAGGAGACAATGGCTCGGTGCCGTACACCCTCGCTCCCCACACCGCCGATCTCACCCTCGAGACGGAGGTGAAGCACTCACGTTTCATCGCCGCCCTGCGGCGCGTCGAGGACGCCGACGCGGCGCAGGCCTTCGTCCAGGATCAGCGACGGGCGTATCCCGATGCGCGACATCACTGTTCGGCGTACATCATCGGAAACGGGCCCAGCGACCGGGTCGAGCGCGCGAGCGACGACGGCGAACCCGGTGGCACCGCGGGCATTCCGATGCTGCAGGTACTCAAGGCCCGTGATCTCGTCGACGTCGCGGTGGTCGTGACACGGTACTTCGGGGGAATCAAACTGGGCGCGGGCGGACTGGTGCGCGCCTACTCCGGCGCGGTGGCCACAGCGGTCGATGCCGCACCGCTCGTGCGGAGGGAACTTCGCCACCTGCACACCCTCGCCGTCGGCCACGCCGAGGCGGGACGCGTCGAGTCGGAGTTGCGTGGGCGGGGCGTCGTCGTGGTGGACACGACATACGGGGAATCCGCGGTCCTCACCCTCGCGGCGCGGGACTCGGCGGAGCTGGCTGATCTGGTCGCTGCCGTCACGTCGGGGACGGGGACACTCGATCCGGCCGGGGAGATGTGGGTCGATGCCTGAACGGCCTGTGCGTGGTTGACGAGTCCAGAGACTCGTCAACCACGCACGGGCGCGGAGCGCCTAGGCCTGGACGGTCAGGCTCTGCAGGATCTCGCGAGCGAGCGCAGCGGTCTCGGACGGCGTCTTGCCGACCTTCACGCCGGCAGCCTCGAGGGCGTCCTTCTTGGCCTGCGCGGTGCCCGAGGAACCGGAGACGATGGCGCCTGCGTGGCCCATGGTCTTGCCCTCGGGGGCGGTGAAGCCCGCGACGTAGCCGACGACCGGCTTCGTGACGTTCGCCTTGATGTAGTCGGCGGCACGCTCCTCGGCGTCGCCACCGATCTCACCGATCATCACGATGACCTTGGTCTCGGGGTCCTTCTCGAACGCTTCGATGGCGTCGATGTGGGTGGTGCCGATGACCGGGTCGCCGCCGATGCCGATGGCGGTGGAGAAGCCGAAGTCACGCAGCTCGAACATCATCTGGTAGGTCAGCGTGCCGGACTTGGACACGAGACCGATCGGGCCGGTGCCCGCGATGTTGGCCGGGGTGATGCCGACCAGCGACTCGCCGGGGGTGATGATGCCGGGGCAGTTCGGTCCGATGATGCGGGTCTTGTTGCCCTTGGAGACGTTGTACGCCCAGGCGTACGCCGAGTCCTGCACCGGGATGCCCTCGGTGATGACCACGAGCAGCGGGATCTCCGCGTCGATGGCCTCGACGATGGCGTCCTTGGCGAAGGCCGGGGGAACGAACGCGATGGAGACGTCCGCGCCGGTCTTCTCGATGGCCTCGGCGACGGTGCCGAAGACGGGCAGCTCGACGCCGCCGTCGTGGGTGACGGTGGTGCCGGCCTTACGGGCGTTGACACCGCCGACGACCTGGGTGCCGGCCTTGAGCATCAGCGCGGTGTGCTTGGTGCCCTCGCCGCCGGTGATGCCCTGGACGATGACCTTGGAGTCCTTGGTCAGGAAGATAGCCATGTTTTTTGAGTCCCTTTACTTTGCGGCGAAGGCCAGCTCGGCAGCCTTGTCGGCAGCCTCGTCCATGGTTCCGACGACCGTGACCAGCGGGTGGGCGGCCTCGGCGAGGATACGACGACCCTCTTCGACGTTGTTGCCGTCCAGGCGGACGACCAGCGGCTTGTTGGCCTCGTCACCGAGCGTCTTCAGGGCGCCGACGATGCCGTTGGCGACCGCGTCACACGCGGTGATGCCACCGAAAACGTTCACGAACACGCTCTTGACCTGCGCGTCGTTCAGGATGACGTCCAGGCCGTTCGCCATGACCTCTGCGGAGGCGCCGCCACCGATGTCGAGGAAGTTGGCCGGCTTCACGCCACCGTGCTTCTCACCGGCGTAGGCGACGACGTCCAGGGTCGACATGACCAGGCCGGCGCCGTTACCGATGATGCCGACCTCACCGTCGAGCTTGACGTAGTTGAGGTCGTTTTCCTTGGCCTTGAGCTCGAGCGGGTCCGTGGCGTCCTTGTCCTCGAACGCCTCGTGGCCGGGCTGACGGAACGCAGCGTTCTCGTCGAGCGTGACCTTGCCGTCGAGCGCGAGGATCTGGTCGTCCGGCGTGCGGACGAGCGGGTTGACCTCGACGAGGAGAGCGTCTTCGTTGATGAAGACCTCCCACAGCTTCTGGATCGTCACGGCCGCTGCGTCGAGCACCTCGGCGGGCAGCTTTCCTGCCTCGGCGATGCTGCGCGCGAACGCGAGGTCGACACCCTTGACGGCGTCCACGGGGATCTTCGCGAGAGCGTCGGGGTTCTCCTCGGCGGTGACCTCGATCTCGACGCCACCCTCGACCGAGCACATGGCCAGGTAGGTGCGGTTGGTGCGGTCGAGCAGGAAGGAGATGTAGTACTCCTCGGCGATGTCACTCGCCTCTGCGACCAGCAGCTTCTTGACGACATGACCCTTGATGTCGAGGCCCAGGATCGCCTCGGCGTTGGCCTGGGCGGCATCGGCGTCGGCGGAGTACTTGACGCCACCGGCCTTGCCGCGGCCTCCGACCTTGACCTGCGCCTTGACCATCACGGGCTTGCCGATTTCTTCGGCAATCTCGCGTGCACCGGCGACCGTGTCGGTAACACGCCCAGCCGACGTCGGCACCTCGTGCTTGGCGAAGAGTTCCTTCGCCTGGTATTCGAAGAGATCCATCTGCTCACCGTCTCGTCTGCGTTGACACCCGCTCGAGGGGTAGGAGCGGGTCTGTTTTGGACTTTAACCAGTTGCCGGGCCCGGTCTGCGGCCGCGTGTCTGCTATGTGGTCCACATCACGCGATAACACGCATTGAGGCGAGCCTCACCAGAAGTACTGAGGAGAGCCTCACCGCGGTCGACGGGGCGGACCTCACCGATTTCTGCTGCGTGTCGTGAGGGCCGCGGCAGCCGCAATCAACACTATGCCCACCGTTGTCGGGACGACACCGGCCCCCATTGAGGGATCGGTCACCCGGGCCGCGGTGAGCGGCCACGACAGGAGGTATACCCCCACCACAACGGCCGAACCGAGCAGGAGTGCCACCGCCCGGGCCGGCCGGGCACGTGAGGCGACGATCACTGCGAGGACCACCGCGACGCCCAGTAGGACGCGCCCCCACACGTCGAGGTTCCACGGGAACTCCGCGAACGATGCGGGCGCGTAGTCGTCGCCGCGTGCATCCGTCCCGTGGAAGAGCGGCAGTCCCAGTCCGACGAACGCGGCGACCGCCCCGAGACCACCGACCGCGAGGACCGCGATCGAGGTCGACGGCTCCTCGGACGTGTCGATCTCCTCACGTTCCGCCGAACCGGCGAACCACGTCAGCACGCCGGTGACGCCGGCGGTGACGGCCGCACACCACAGCAGCGCGGCACCGATTCCGGCGCCGATTCCGGGGACGTCGGTGGCGAGCACGACGGACTGCGACACCGAGGCGACGGAGAACGGGATCGTCACCCACAGCACTCCGACCGCGGGCCGGACGGTGGAGGCGAACTCCGACAGCAGCAGCCAGACGCAGCCGACGACGAGCACGAGGGCGGCGACGAGCACGACCCGGGTGGCGTAGATGTCGGGGCGCACGGCGTCGGCCGGGATGTCGAGGACGGGGAGCAGGGCACCGGCGGCGGCGAGCACGGCGGTGACGATTCCGGTGGTCCCGGCGGCGACGTGCCAGCGGGCGATTCGAGCGCGGGCCGCGGCGGCCTCGGCTCGCAGCGCCGCCTTGGCGACGCCCTTCGCGGACGGGGTGACGGCCCCCTTCTTCGCCGGCGCGCCCTGAGCCGGCGCGGACGACGAGGGGGTGGCGAGCGTCTTCAGGATCCTGCTGTCGCGAGCCCGGTCGACCATCGGGATGCAGACACCGACGAGTACGAGGACACCGGCGCCGACGGTCCCCCACACCGCGCCGGGCCCGGGCTGGATCCGTTCGCCCGCGCCGAGTCCGGCCACCAGGCGCGTCCCGACCACGCCGAGTGCGGCCAGACCGGCCCCGACGAGCGCACCGGACGCGACGGGCGGTGAGATGGACGCCAGTGCGGAGGCGACCACGATCAGAACGGCCGCCGCCAGCAGCCCGGCGCCTGCGGACGCGGCGAGATCCGACTCCACGACCGTCGGGACGAGGATGACCGGATCCTCGGACACGAAGGCGGGAGCGAACAGCGCGCCGACGAGCACGACGGCGGCGACCACCGCGACCGCGGACGGCAGGAATCCGGCACGGGCGCCGGTCGCTCGTCCGACCTGTTCGGAGCTGCGGGCGTCGCCGTAACCGTCCATCAGCGACTCCCGGTGGACTGCGACCATGCCGAGGAGGCCGGCGAAGGCGATCAGCAGGTGTCCGCCGAGGGCGGCGTACGCGCCGGACCCGGCGGCGAGCTCGGCCGCCGTCTCGGGCCGGAACAATTCGAGTCGATTGGCGTCGATGGCGTCCGTCCACAGCTGTGTGTCGAGCACGGCGGCGCCGAGGGACACCGCACCGGCACCGGCCAGCAGCGCACCCGCCACCGCGGTGCGCCGGGCGACAAGCGCGGGGACGGCGAGGACGGGTGCGGCGAGGGCGAAGACGGCAGCCCACAGTGCGGCTGCGCCGATCGCGGACGGCGCGGCCACCCCGTCGGCCGAACGGACGGCGTGCAGGACGGGCGCCGAGGCCACTCCCACACCCCCGACGAGACCCAGGACGACCGCGAGCACGCACCCCCGGCGCGCACGGGCGGGATCGGGCTCCTCGACGGCCGTCAGACCGGTGCCGCCGGACGAGGGAATACGTTCGGGCTCGGCCCTACGCCCGTCCGGAGATCGAGTTGATGACGCCACAGGCCGACGCTAGCGCTAACCCACTGCCTCCCCCGCGTTGTGACACGCGTATTCAGGGGCGAGATTGAACCGAGACGAAAAGTGGGTTCGACGTTTCCCCAGCTCAGTTTGTGATGCCCGTCACATGTAGCCGTTCCTCCGCGTTACAGGTTGCGCGCATCGCAACCGTTTCGTTACCGTCGCCAAGGTCTAAGTCACAGGCAGGTCACGAGCAGGAGGGGGACGGGCGTATGCACCATCGCAGCCAGTTCACGGCCAGCCGTTTTGTGAGTCACCACGATGACGAGTTGCGGGGTCACAACGACGAAGTCGCGCCCACGTACCCCTCGAGGTCGGTCGAGCGTTATCCCGAGACCGATAGTTCTGAGATTTCACGCATGCTCTTCCGCAATTCGCAGTCCACACGCTCCACCCCCGACAGCGTCGACGCCGGCAACGGCTTCGAGACCGTCGACACCGAGTCCGAGATTCCCGGCTTCACTCCCCGCAGCGGTTCCGAGTCCTTCGAGGGCGCACCCTCCCACTCCCGCCGCGGAGCCCACCGCATCCCGACTCCCCCCTCAGCTCTCAAAGGTCGCGCCGCAGTCCTCGCAGTCGCAGCGGGCGCCGTAGTCGCCGCAGGCCAGGCCGCCGTCACCAGCGGATCGTCCAGCTCCTCCGACCACTCCGAGGTCGCCCTCGCCAGTGACGAGTCGAGTACCATCGGAACCACCGCCGAGCCGCAGGCCGCCCAGTTCTCCACGGTCGCCGACACCGCCGCGTCCGAGTCGAACGCCCCGCAGGTCCTCAACATCGCGAACCCGACCGACCTGTCGCAGTTCAGCAACCTGCTCGCCAAGGGACAGCGTTTCAGCGAAGAGCGCGCCGCCCGCGAAGCCGCTGCCCGCCGCCCCCTGTTCGTCCTCCCCGCCGTGGGAACCTTCACCTCCAACTTCGGAAGCCGCTGGGGCACCCTGCACGCGGGCGTCGACATCGCCGCCCCCATCGGCACCCCCATCGTGGCCGTCGCCGACGGCGAGGTCATCGACTCGGGTCCGGCTTCCGGGTTCGGCATGTGGGTCCGCCTCAAGCACGCCGACGGCACCATCACCGTCTACGGCCATATCAACACCTCCACCGTCACCGTCGGCCAGAAGGTCATGGCGGGCGACCAGATCGCCACCGTCGGCAACCGCGGCTTCTCCACCGGCCCGCACCTGCACTTCGAGGTCCACCTCGCCGGCGAGAACAAGATCGATCCCCTCCCCTGGCTGGCCTCCCGCGGCATCAGCCTCGGCCCCGAGATGGACTGACCGAAACCTCTCGGCACCACCCGAACACACGACTGCGGCGCATGCATTGCATGCGCCGCAGTCGTTTCGCCGTCGCTACAACTTGACCATCGGGACGCCACCGATCAGCATCAGCCGGACCTTGCCCGCGCTGCCGAAATCGATGGTGACCGTCGCGGTGGGGCCGGCGCCCTTGGTCTCGAGGACCGTGCCGAGGCCGTACTTGTCGTGACTGACACGGTCGCCGACCGTGAGCACCAGGTTGTTGTTGCGGGAGCGGGCGGCGCCGAAGCTCGGCGTGCCTGCCGACCCGCCGCCGTAACCGGAACCGCCGCCGAAGCCCTGACCGCCGTATCCCGATCCACGCGCACGGCCACCGCCGATCGCACCACCGGAACCGATACCGGTGCCCGGGTCCTCACGACGCCAGTGCACGAGATCCGACGGGATCTCCTGCAGGAACCGCGACTCCGGGTTCTGGATGGGCTGGCCCCACGCCGACCGCATGACGGCCCGCGTCAGATACAGCCGCTGCCGGGCACGGGTGATGCCGACGTACGCGAGCCGGCGCTCCTCCGACAGTTCCGTGGGGTCGCCGAGCGCTCGCATGTGCGGGAACTGACCGTCTTCCCACCCGGTGACGAAGACGACGGGAAACTCGAGCCCCTTCGCGGTGTGCAGGGTCATCAGCGTGACGACGCCTTCGTCGTTGTCGGGTAGCTGATCGGAATCCGCGACCAGCGACACGCGTTCGAGGAACGCGGCGAGGGAACCGGGGTCGGGTTCACCGTCCCGGGCGTCGACGTCGCCGTCCTCCGGCGGTTCCACGAGGCCGGCCGCGTTCCGCGCGTCGGAGCTGAACTCACGCGCCACGCTCACGAGTTCGTTGAGGTTGTCGAGGCGCGCCCCGTCCTGGGGGTCACTGCTCGCCGCGAGTTCGGCGCGGTAGCCCGTCCGCTCCAGGACCGCCTCGACGACGTCACCGATGTCGCCGAGCTGGTCGGGGACGACGTCATCCGCAGTGGTCTCCGGCGGGAGCATCACCCGCAGTCCGTCCATGAGTTCGAGGAAGGACGCGATGGCCTTCTGGGAACGGGTGTTCAGCAGCGGTACACGGCCCTCACCGCCGTCCCGCAGCGCCTCGGCGAAGCTGATGCCCCGTTGCTCGGAGTGGACGGCCACACACGCCTCGGCGCGGTCGCCGATGCCGCGGCGGGGCGTGTTGAGGATCCGGCGCAGGCTGACGGTGTCGTCCTCGTTCGCGAGGACTCGGAGATACGCGACGATGTCCCGCACCTCCTTGCGCTCGTAGAACCGCACTCCGCCGACGACCTTGTACGGAACGCCGAGCCGGATGAAGATCTCTTCGAGGGCACGGGACGAGTTGTTGGTGCGGTAGAACACGGCGACGTCACCGAACTTGGCGTCGCCGGAATCGACGAGCTTGTCGATCTCGGACGCCACGAACGACGCCTCGTCGTGCTCGTTGTCCGCGACGTAGCCGGTGATCAGCTCGCCCTCGCCCGAATCGGTCCACAGCCGCTTCTCACGCCGGCCGGTGTTCTTCGAGATCACCGAGTTGGCCGCCGACAGAATGTTCTGGGTGGAGCGGTAGTTCTGCTCCAGCAGGATGGTGCGGGCGTCCGGGTAGTCGCGCTCGAACTCCTCGATGTTGCGGATCGTCGCGCCGCGGAACGCGTAGATCGACTGATCCGCGTCACCCACCACGCACAGCTCGGCCGGGGCGACCCGGTGGTCCGCGTCCCCGCCGTCGGCGGTTCCGCCGACCAGTTCACGCACCAGCATGTACTGGGCGTGGTTCGTATCCTGGTACTCGTCGACCAGCACGTGGCGGAACCGCCGCCGGTAGTATTCGGCCACCTGGGGGAACGCCTGCAGCATCGCGACCGTCTCGCCGATCAGGTCGTCGAAGTCCAGCGCGTTCGCCGAACGCAACCGCTGCTGGTAGTGCCCGTACACCTTGGCGATCAGCCGCGGCAGTTCCGCCGGATCCTTGTCGGCGTCGGCGCTCGCCTGCTCCGGGTCGACGAGCTCGTTCTTGAGATTCGAGATGTGGGTGGCGAGCAGCCGCGCCGAATAGCGCTTGGTGTCGATGTTCAGATCCTTGGCGATCATCGTCAGGAGCCGCCGCGAATCGTCCGCGTCGTAGATGGAGAAGTTCGAGTTGAGGCCGGGGAGCAGCGCCGCCTGGGCTCGCAGGATCCGCACGCAGCTGGAGTGGAACGTGGACACCCACATGCTGTTGGCCCTGGGGCCGACGAGGTGGGCGACGCGTTCCCGCATCTCCGCGGCAGCCTTGTTGGTGAACGTGATGGCCAGGATCTGACCGGGCATCACCCCCCGCTCGGCCAGCAGATATGCGATGCGGCGGGTGAGCACAGCCGTCTTGCCCGAGCCCGCACCCGCGACGATCAACAGCGGAGAACCGGCGTGCACGACCGCTTCCCGTTGCGGTGGGTTGAGGCCCTCGAGGAGCACGTCCGACCCTGTGCGCGCAGGTGCGGCGGCGCGCAGGGTCGTCTCGTTGCTCAGAGGAGAAGCGGTGCCGGAGATAGTGTTCATCGTCTATCAAACTTACCGGCGTGTACCGACAGCGTCACAGCCGCTTGGCCTGCGCGGTGCCGCCATGGCAAACTGGTACACATGTTCAGTCCGCCGTCGCGCCCCCTGTGGCGATTTTTTTACGGGTACCGGCCTCCGGTGCCCGTGAACTGAACAGCTCACGAGCCCCGAGGTCCGCACCGGATCCGGGGCTTTTTTCGTCAAACGAGCCTGGATCGGTAACGACTCGAGCCAAAACAACGATCCAAGTTCTGACAAGAGGGAGACGAACCAATGAGCACTCAGACCGTCGCATCAGCCGCCAAGGAAACCGCTGTTCCCACCAGCGAGGCCGAGATCGAGGTTCTCCGCCAGGAGATCGACAAGCTCGACGCCGAGATTCTCGCCGCTATCAAGCGCCGTGCAGAGGTCTCGCAGCTCATCGGGCGAACGCGGATGGCGTCCGGCGGTCCCCGCCTCGTCCACAGCCGTGAGATGAAGGTGCTCGAGCGGTTCAACGAGCTCGGCCAGGAAGGCCACACACTCGCCATGCTGCTGCTCCGCCTCGGGCGCGGCCGCCTCGGTCACTGATTTCCCGAAACGGCCTGCCCATCCCCCGACGGCGGTCGTTACGGCTCGAGTGCCACGTACTTGGTCTCCAGGTACTCCTCGATGCCTTCACTGCCCCCTTCGCGCCCGAAGCCTGACGCTTTGACGCCGCCGAAGGGGGCAGCGGTGTCCGAGATGACTCCGCGATTGATGCCGACCATGCCCGATTCGAGGGCGTCGGCCACCCGCAGTGCACGGTCCAGGTCGCGGGTGAAGATGTACGACGCCAGGCCGAATTCCGTGTCGTTGGCCGCGGCGATCCCTTCCTCTTCGGTGTCGAACCCGGCGATCGCGACGACCGGTCCGAACACCTCTTCCTTCAGGATCCGGGCCTGCGCGGGGATCTCGTCCAGCACGGTCGCCGGGTAGAAGTAACCGGGACCTTCCGGGGCGACCCCGCCGAGCCGCACCCGGGCGCCGGCGCCGACGGCGTCCTGCACCAGTTCCCCGACCTTCTCGAGTTGGTCCGCGTTGATCAGCGGGCCGAGCGTCGTGTCGGGATCCGTGCCGGGTCCGAGTGTGTACGAGGACAGCTTGTCGACGAGCTTCGCGGTGAACTCCTCCCGCACACTGTTCGCGACGTGGAAGCGATTGGCCGCGGTGCAGGCCTCGCCGCCGTTGCGCATCTTGGCGAGGACGGCGCCGGCCACCGCCTTGTCCACGTCCGCGTCGTCGAAGACCACGAAGGGCGCGTTCCCGCCGAGTTCCATGGACGTGCGCAGCAGCCCCTTCGCCGACTTCTCGACGAGCATCCGCCCAACCCCGGTCGAGCCGGTGAACGTGAGCTTCCGCAGCCGGGGGTCGTCGAGCAGCGGACCGGTCACCTCACCAGACTTCGACGTCGGCAGCACGGACAGCACGCCCTTCGGAAGCCCCGCGTCGGCCATCACCTCGGCGAGCAGGAGCATCGTCAGCGGAGTCTCGGAGGCGGGTTTGACGATCATCGTGCAGCCGGCGGCCAGGGCGGGTCCGATCTTGCGGGTGCCCATCGCGAGCGGGAAGTTCCACGGTGTGATCGCCAGACACGGTCCGACGGGCTGCTTGGTCACCAGGATGCGTCCGTTTCCCGCGGGTGCCGGTGTGTAGCGGCCTGCGATACGCACGGCCTCCTCGCTGAACCACCGGAAGAACTCGGCGCCGTACTTGACCTCCCCCGCGCTCTCCGGCAGCGCCTTGCCCATCTCCAGCGTCATCAGCAGCGCGAAGTCGTCGGCCCGGGCCGTGATCTTCTCGAACACCGCGCGGAGCAGTTCCCCACGCTCACGTGCCGGGGTCGCCGCCCACTCCCGCTGCACCGCGACCGCGGCGTCGAGCGCTTTCATCGCGTCGGCAGGGCTGGCGTCCGCCACCTCGGTGAGGGCGTCACCGGTGGCCGGGTCGAAAACGGTGAACGTGGCACCGTTCTCGGCGTCACGCTTCTCGCCGCCGAGAAAGAGGGTTGTGGGAACGGTTCGCATGAGTTCGACAGCATCCATGACGTCCATCATGCGCCGCACCGAAGTTCGCACGGAAGTTTCGACGCGCGGGCATTAAGCTCAAATCTCGTGAGCTCAGACATCACCGGAACCGCTGCCTGGCAGAAATTGCGTGATCATCACGCTCAAATTCAGTCCGTCCATCTTCGAGAACTCTTCGAGAAGGACCCGGCGCGCGGGCAGGAACTCACCGTCTCGGCCGGCGACCTGTACATCGACTACAGCAAGCACCGTATCGACCGCGACACCATCGGGTTGCTTCTCGAGCTGGCGCGCAGCGCCGACCTGGAGGCACGCCGCGACGCGATGTTCGAGGGCGAGCACATCAACACTTCCGAGGACCGCGCCGTCCTCCACACCGCGCTGAGGCTGCCCGCCGACGCGTCTCTCGTCGTCGACGGGCAGGACGTCGTGGCCGACGTCCACGAGGTCCTCGACCGCATGGGCGACTTCACGGATCGTGTGCGCTCCGGCGAATGGCGTGGCGCGACGGGCGAGCGCATCAAGACCGTCGTCAACATCGGTATCGGCGGTTCGGATCTGGGTCCGGTGATGGTGTACCGCGCGCTGCGGCATTACGCCGACGCCGGCATCAGCGTCCGGTTCATCTCCAACGTCGACCCCGCCGACCTGGTGCGCAGCCTGCAGGGCCTCGACCCGGCCACCACGCTGTTCATCGTGGCGTCCAAGACCTTCTCGACGCTCGAGACACTCACCAACGCCACCGCCGCGCGGCGCTGGCTGCTCGGCGGCCTCGGCCTCGGAAACGAAGCGGTCGCAAAGCATTTCGTCGCCGTCTCGACACATGCGGATCGGGTGGCGGAGTTCGGTATCGACACGGCCAACATGTTCGGATTCTGGGATTGGGTAGGAGGCCGGTACTCGGTCGATTCCGCCATCGGGCTGTCGGTGATGGCGGCGATCGGCAAGGAGCGGTTCGCGGAGTTCCTCGCCGGCTTCCACGCCGTGGACGAACACTTCCGCACGGCGCCGCTCGAGGAGAACGCGCCGGTCCTGCTCGGCCTGATCGGACTCTGGTACTCGAACTTCTTCGGCGCCGAATCCCGTGCCGTGCTGCCGTATTCCAACGACCTCGTGCGGTTCCCGGCCTATCTGCAGCAGTTGACGATGGAATCGAACGGCAAGTCGGTGCGTGCCGACGGCTCCCCTGTCCCCACGTCCACCGGTGAGATCTTCTGGGGTGAACCCGGCACCAACGGGCAGCACGCCTTCTACCAGCTCCTTCACCAGGGCACCCGGCTCGTCCCCTCCGATTTCATCGGTTTCGGCGAGCCCACGGACGACCTGCCCACCGCGGACGGCACCGGCAGCATGCACGACCTGCTGATGAGCAACTTCTTCGCCCAGACGAAGGTCCTGGCGTTCGGCAAGACGGCCGAGGAGATCGCGGCCGAGGGAACGCCCGAACATCTGGTGCCGCACAAGGTCATGCCCGGCAACCGGCCGTCCACCACGATCCTCGCGCCGAAGCTCACCCCGTCGGTGATCGGGCAGCTGATCGCCCTGTACGAGCACCAGGTGTTCGTGGAGGGTGTCGTGTGGGGTATCGACTCGTTCGACCAGTGGGGTGTCGAGCTCGGCAAGACGCAGGCTGTGGAGCTGCAGCCGGTACTCACTGCCGCGGATGAACCGGCCGCGCAGAGTGATTCGTCGACGGACAGCCTGGTGCGCTGGTACCGCCGTCAGCGCGGACGGGCCTGATTCACCAGCTCTCGGTGGTGTAGACCCGGCCCGACCGGTCCACCAGCCGGGCCCGCAGCTCGTGCTGTTCGATCCAGCGGATCGCACCGATGCCGCGGGCGAGGGCGGCGATGCTGGCCGCGTACGCCCAGAGTGCGTCGTCGGCGATCACCGTCACCGTCTCCCACTCGGTGGCGGTGGGCGGTTCGGCAGCCGGGGGCGCGAACGCCGTCGCCATCGCAGTCCCGTTCACCAATTCGACCTCGCCGTCGCCGGGCACCGGGATCTGCCAGCCGCCGGCGGGACAGTGCCCGGCCGTTGCGATGACGTCGCCGATACGCACGGCGGCCCCGCACTCGAGTTGGCGGGCGACCAGTTCCGCCGCCCGGTCCACCGTGTCGGCCTTGGCGGTGTCGGTGATGTCGAACGAGGCGCCCCACGGCGCGAACACGACGTCGTCGTCGATCTGGACGTCGAGGAAGCTCGGCTCCGGGTGCACGGTGGGGATCAGGTCCTCGTCGGGCGATTCGGAGGCGAGCGGGTTCACCACCCCGTCGGTCATCCGGGCGGCCCAGAGCGCCGAACGCAGCAGTGCCGACATCCGCCGGCTGACCTTCACCGGCGCGCCCTGCGAGAGGTTGACGGCGTGGATCTCGGCGTCGCCGCGGTGGATGTCGCAGACCGATTCGGCCTCGTCGATGACGGCCGCGATCAGCGCTGCAGCCTCGGGAAGGGCGGCACCTTCGGTGACGTCGACTTCCACGACGGAACCCCACACCTTCCATTTCTCGACGCTAACCATGGTGTTCTCCGTGTGCGGTCTGTACAGCGCTGCACTTCCAGTATGCGCCGGCTGTCCAGAGGTCCGCGTCCGTCGTCCACCTCGACCGGTCGTACACTTCGCTGGTGAGCGCCCGATTGAGCGTCGTCGACGAGATGTTCCTGCGCACCCATCGGGGGTGGGGAACGCCGATCGTGATGCAAGGACTGTGGCGTACCGACGGGCAGGTGAACGCCTCGATTCTCGATTCCCTGAGCGCAGACTTCGCCCGCGGACCGCTCGGCAGGCGCGTGGTGCGTCCGCGAATTCCCGGCGCGCGGCCCCGGTTCGAGCCGAGTACCGACGCCTTCCCCGTCGAATACGCGGAAACCGAGGCCGGGACGGTCCTCGCGTGGGCGGACGAGCAGGGCTCGTTGTCGGTCGACCCCGAGCGGGGTCCCGGCTGGCGTCTGGCGTGCGCACGACCCGCCGACGGGGGCACGGTGCTGTCGCTGGTGTGTTCGCATGTGCTCGCGGATGCGCGCGGACTGGCGGCAGCCATCGTGGCGGCGCTGCAGGGCCTGCCCCCGTCGGCTCCGGGTGGTGCGGACGGCGCTGTCGCGGACATGTGGGACGCCACCCGGCTCGCCCGCCGCGTGACGGAGGGAACCGCGCGTGCGGTCGCCGGCCTCGTGGTGAGCGGGACCCGGCGCGCGGAACTCCGGCGCTTCCTGCACGTGAGTGGCAAAGCGTCCCCCGCCACATTTTGCCACTCACCTGTGTCGGCGGTGCTGGACATGGACGCCGAACGGTGGGACGCCGCCGCGGAGCGGGCGGGCGGAACCCCGAACAGCCTGTTCCTGGCCGTGGTGGCCGAGTTGGCGCGGCGGGACGGCGAATCCCGGCCGCTCACGATCAGTGTGCCGATGGACCTGCGGGGCGCCGCCACCTCGTCGGGTACCGCGAACTCCGTCGCCATGGTCGAGGTGGACGTCGGCCCGCAGGACACCGTCGCCGACGTGCGGGCGGCGAGCCGCGCGGCGTTCTCCGCGCCCGCGATGACGAGTCCGGCCGGGTTCCCGGAGGAAATGCTGCAACTGGTCCCCGACCGGGTGGCGCATGCCCTCACGGGCAGCCCCGGCGAACGGGACGTACTGTGTTCCAACATCGGACCGCTACCCGAGGCGCTCGTCTCGATCGGCGGTCACCGCGCCACCGGCATCGCCACCCGAGCCGTGCATCCGGGTGTCGTCACCAGCCGCACCCGGCTCTCCGCCTATCTCAGCCGATTCGGCGGCAGCTACTCCCTCGCGCTCGAGTCGCTGGACAGTCCGGACCACGCCGCGCTCCGGGAGCGAGCGGCGAACGTCCTCGCCCGCCACGGTCTCGACGCACGGAGCTGGTGACGTCAGGACTCGGACGCGGGTTCGGCGTAGGGCTGACGCGCCGACTGCGGATCGCCGTAGGTGATCGCCCGCTCCCGGCGCGTCCGCGACGCCAGCGTGACGCCCCAATTGAGCAGGGTGCCGAACCGGTTGCGGTACCCGGCAAGGAACGCGATGTGGATGACACCCCACGACACCCAGCCCATGAACCCGGACATCCGGATCGGGCCGGCCTGGAGCAGCGCGTGCCTGCGGGCGATGTAGGCCGCGCTCCCCAGGTCGCGGTATTTGAAAGGTTTGCGGTCGGGCGTTCCCCCCGCGACGGTGCGGGCGATGCATCCACCGACGTGCCTGCCACCCTGCATCGCGACCTCGGCAACGCCGGGAAGCTCGTTCAGCGACATCAGGTCGCCGATCACCCAGACGTTCGGGTGTCCGGGCACGGTGAGATCGGGTTCGACGGCGATGCGCCCACCCTGAATCTGCTTCACGCCCAGCGCATTCGCGAGAGCTCCCGCGAACGGCACGGCCTCGACGCCCGCGGTCCAGAGGATCGTGCGAGCCCCGTAGCGCTTCTTGGTGTGGGCCGCGTTCTTGGCCGTCGTCTCGATGCTGGTCTCGCAGACGTCGGTGACGTGCACACCGAGATGCGTTTCGACGCCGACCTTGTCGAGGGTTCTCTGCGCCGCCGCGGACAGTTTCCGGTTGAACGACGGGAGAACGCGGTCGCCGCCGTGGAAGAGCAGCACCCGGGCCTCGCAGGGGTCGATGGACTGGAACTCGTGGGCGAGGGCGTGCACGGCGAGTTCCCGGATCTGGCCCGCCAGTTCGACTCCGGTGGGTCCGCCGCCTGCGACGGCGAATGTCAGCCACGGCCTGCGCTCCTCCGCGGTGGGCAGCGATTCGGCCATCTCGAAGGCGGAGATCAGCTTTCGGCGAATGGCGAGCGCGTCGTCGAGGGTCTTCATCCCCGGTGCCCACCGGATGTACTCGTCGTGCCCGTGGTACGCCTGACGCATTCCCGCCGCGACGATCAGGTAGTCGTAGGGAAGGTCGAACGTGGATCCGTCGAAGCGACTGGCGGTCAGGACCCTGCTGGCGGCATCGACGGCGTGCGCCTCCCCGAGGGCGACGTGCACGTTGCGGTTGCCGCGCAGCAGGTGCCGCAGCGGGCTGCTGATCTCCCCTTCGGAAAGCAACCCCGTCGCGCATTGGTAGAGCAGCGGCTGGAAGAGGTGGCTGGTTCCCCGGTCCAGCAGGGTGACGTCCACGTCGACGTCGCAGAGCCGCCGGGCGGCGTGGATCCCGCCGAACCCTCCCCCGACGATGACGACACGGGGCCTCGAACGCTGCAGGCCGAGGGACGAGGATTCCTGGGCGGTCGTCATAGGTCAGTCCTACACGAACCGGGATGTCCACGCATGAGGAAGCAACCTCAACGCGAGACCGATTCCTCGCCATTTGATTCCCGGCAGCGCAGCGCGGTTCGTCTCCTTCTCGATGGCCGCGACCATCGCATCGACGCCGTCGTCGAGACTGGCCGTCATCTTGGCACTGTCCCCAGCCCTGCCCGACATGTCGGTGGCGATGTACCCGGGGAGCAGCGTGGTCACCACGATCGGACTCTTCGCCATCTCCGCGGTCAGCGCCTCGCCGAGGGCCGACACTCCCGCCTTGCTCGCCGAGTACGCCGCCTTCGGGCCGGGCAGACCCCGATCGGCACTGATCGAGGACACGAGCACCAGGTGTCCGGAGTTCTGTTCGCGGAAGATCCCGAGCGCCGCCTCGCACTGCGACAGGGCACCGACGAAGTTGGTGCGGGCGGTGGCGAGATTGGCGTCGGCCCGGCCCGTTCCGATCCGGGCCCCTTTGCCGAGTCCGGCGTTGACGACGACGCGGTCTAGTCCGCCCAGCTCGTCGCGCAGTTCGCCGAAGACACGGACCACCGCGTCGTGGTCGGTGACGTCGAGTTCGCGGACGGCGACGGTGATCCCGGGATGCGCCGCCTGCAACTCGTCGCGCACGGACTCGAGCCGGTCGACGCGTCGCGCGCACAGCGCGAGGTCCCGCCCCTGGGCGGCGAACCGACGAGCCATCTCCTCGCCGAGTCCCGAGCTGGCCCCGGTGATCAGAATCTTCTGCCGTCTCATTCCGCCACACTATCTACCCGCGGGTAACAACGCGAGAGGCCCGCCGGAACCTCTGACATCCAGCACCGACCGGCTTACCGTTACAGGTATGACTGACTCTGGGAGCGGCGCGGAAGAGTTCGATGTCATCGTGATCGGAGGCGGTCCCGCGGGTGAGAACGCGGCGAGTTACGCCATCGCGGGCAGCGACCGCACCGCGGCGCTGATCGAACACGAACTCGTCGGCGGGGAATGCTCCTATTGGGCGTGCATGCCCAGCAAGGCGCTGCTGCGTCCGGGTGACGTCCTCGGGGCCGCGCGCAACATGCCCGGGGTGTCCGCCGGTCCGCTCGACGTGGACGCCGTGCTGGCGCGACGCGACTCGTTCACCAGCAACCACGACGACTCGTCGCAGGTGATGTGGGCCGACTCGCAGGGGATCGACGTCATCCGCGGATCGGCACGCATCACCGGGGACCGCACGGTGAGGGTCGGCGATTCCCGCGAGCTGCGCGCCCGGCACGCCGTCGTGGTCGCCACCGGGACGACCGCCGCGGTCCCCGACACCCCCGGCCTTCGGGCGGCGTTGCCGTGGATCTCGCGGGACGCCACCAACCTGAGAGAAGTTCCGCGCCGGGTCGCCGTGATCGGCGGCGGCGTCGTGGCATGTGAGAGCGCGACGTGGCTGCTGGACCTCGGTGTCGAGGAACTGACGATGGTGGTGCGCGGCCCGGCACTGCTCCCGAAGAACGAGCCGTTCGCCGGTGAGCGGGTGGCCCGCTCGCTGGAGAAGAAGGGTGCGCAAATCCTGTTCGGCGCGGACCTTCGCGGCGTCGAGCGGCCCGACGCCCGGGACACGGGGATCGGCCGTATCCACGGCGGCCCGGTGACTCTGGACGTGGCGGGACAGGATCCGCTCGTCGTCGACGAGGTCGTCGTCGCGACCGGGCGCACTCCGGCGACATCGGCGCTCGGCCTCGACGCGCGACTGCTGAACTCCCACGGATACCTCACCACCGACGATCATCTGACGACGGCGGACGAATGGTTGTACGCCGTCGGCGACGCCAACGGCCGCGCGTTGCTCACCCACATGGGCAAGTACCAGGGCCGTGTGTGCGGCGACGTGATCGCCGCCCGCGCCGAGGGCAGGGCGCTGGAGGGGTCCCGATTCCGGGCGATCGCCGACCACGGCCAGGTCCCTCAGGTGGTGTTCGCCGATCCGGAGGTCTCGGCCGTCGGGATCACCGAGCAGGAGGCGCGCGACGCCGGGGTGGACGTCGAGACCGTCGAGGTCGACATCGCCGTCGCCGGCTCGTCACTGGCCCGCGACGATTTCAGCGGTCACGCCAAGCTCGTGGTCGACCGGGCCACCGACACCCTGGTCGGAGCGACGTTCGCGGGCACGGACGTCGGCGAACTCATCCATGCCGCCACCATCGCGCTGGTCGGGAAGGTGCCGCTCGACACGCTGTGGCACGCGGTCCCGTCGTACCCGACCGTGAGCGAGGTGTGGCTGCGACTGCTGGAGGCGCGGCGCTGAGCCGAACGGAAGACCGTCGCCGGAGGTGAACGCCCCCTCAGGCGGTCTCCGTATAGTTTCCGACATGGCGTCTGACACTCTCACGACCGACACACTGGTGAGGACGACCGCAGGGGTGGTCCGTGGCCGGCGCGTCGGCGACCTGGTCGCGTGGCGGGGAATTCCCTACGCGGCTCCCCCGGTCGGGCCGCTGCGGTTGCGCGCACCCCAGCCCGTCACACCGTGGTCCGGTGAACTCGACGCCACCGAATTCGGCGACGCCGCCGTGCAGCACAAGAAATTCACCGCACTCCGGCCGGGCAAGTATCAGCCGAGTAGCGAGAACTGCCTGACGCTCAACGTGCTGGCCACGCCCGGCACGTCCGGGTCGCGTCCGGTGATGGTGTTCATCCACGGCGGCGCGTACACGCTGGGCATGTCGGCCACCGCGCTCTACGGCGGCCAGTCGCTGGTCCGCCGCGGCGACATCGTCTACGTGTCGATCAACTACCGCCTCGGTTCGCTCGGATACCTCGACTTCACCCAATTCTCCACCCCCAAAAGACCTTTCGACTCCAACCTCGGACTCCGCGACCAGGTGGCCGCACTCGAATGGGTGCAACGCAACATCGCCGAATTCGGCGGCGACCCCGACAACGTCACTGTCTTCGGCGAATCCGCGGGCGCCAACGCCGTCACCACACTGATGACCACCCCGGCCGCGAAAGGACTGTTCGCTCGGGCGATCTCGGAGAGTTCCGCCCCCGGCCTCGTCACCACCGCCGACCGCGCCGCCCAGTGGGCATCCGACTACGTGACGCTGCTCGGGGCCGAACCGGACACCGCCGCGGAGGCGCTCACCTCGTCACCGGTCGGCGCACTGGGCCGGGCCGGAAATCGTCTCGGCGCGAAGGTGCTATCGGAGACGCCGGGACTGCACCCGTTCGGCCCCGTGATCGACGGCGACTTCCTGCCGAAGCCGCCGCTCGACGCGTTCGCCGACGGCTCGGCACACCGGGTTCCGCTGATCATCGGCACCAATGCCCGCGAGGGCACCCTGTTCCCGAAACTCCTGGACGCGCTGCCGACCGACCCCGACCGGATCGGGCGGATGTTCGCACTCACCGACCCGGGCGCCGAGGCCCGCGTCACCGCCGCGTATCCCGGCTACCCGGCACCGGACGCGGCCGTCGACCTGGGCGGCGATCTGACGTTCTGGAGGCCGTCGATCGAACTGGCCGAGGCCCACTCCGCGTTCGCCCCCACCTTCAGCTATCGTTTCGACTTCGCCCCGCGCGCCATGAAATGGCTCGGACTGGACGCCACACACGGATTCGAGCTGTTCGCGGTGTTCGACATCGCCGACACCCTGATCGGCCGCGGCCTCACCCTGCCGGGCGGTCGTCGCGGACTGAAGGACGTGACGGACACCGTGCAGCGGCACTGGCTGCACTTCGCCTCGCAGGGAACACCGTTGGCGTCATGGCCGAAGTACGACACCGACAGGAGGGCAACGCTCGTGTTCGACACCGTCACCACCGTCCAGGACGATCCGCGCCGGGAGCGCAGGCTGGCCTGGGAGGGGTACCGGGGCTACTACGGGCAGGGCCTGTGAGCGCTCTCGAGGTCCACACCGATGCCGGCGCCGTCGGAGGGCGCCGGATCGACGACCTGACTGCCTGGCGGGGCATACCCTACGCCGCTCCCCCGGTCGGGCCTCTGCGGTTGCGGGCCCCGCAACCGGTCGAGCCGTGGTCGGGGGTCCGGCGGGCCTTCCACTTCGGGTCCCCGGCACCGCAGGGTGGTGGGACCGACGAGGACTGCCTCACCCTGAACGTGCTCGCACCCGGGTCCACATCCGGATCGCCGCGACCCGTGATGGTGTTCATCCACGGCGGCGCCTACTCCGGCGGGTCCTCGTCCTCGTCGCTCTACAGCGGCCAGTCGCTGGTCCGCCGCGGCGACATCGTCTACGTGTCGATCAACTACCGCCTCGG